>NZ_QSIG01000003.1:0-139342 GCF_003468525.1 Prevotella sp. AM34-19LB
GATCACTTCATGCTCTTCCGAAACTATGCTAAGCAAACACCAGGACTGTTTACCCGAATCATCGGGAAAATCAGCGCATTTACAGTCTTGCAATATATTAATTATGTAAACAACAGACCGATTGGCAGGGTTAAGTATGCGCTAAATTAATTCCGCCAACGGGTTAAAAGAATCTCATAAACCTATAAAAAAAGCCGCAAATGGCTCGTTTTTTACCATTTGCAGCTATTTTTTGTTTATTTGAACGCTAGAAAAGGCTTCTTCTTCTTGTTCTTTGAAGTCTTTCTTGTTGCTCTTTGAAGTCTTTCTTCTTTCTTTTTAAGTCTTTTCCTAAAGAGTTGATGCTCTTTTTAATGCGCTTCCAGCCAGTTCTTTCCCCAGCCGGCATCAGCAATCAAAGGAACCTTGAGTTATAGGCATTCTCCATTTCCTCTATCACGATTTTCTCTACCTTCTCTTTTTCCTCTGGATAAACAGAGAAGTTGAGTTCATCGTGTACCTGGATGATCATCTTACTCTTGATGCCCTCTGCCTTGAATCGGTTGAAGATCTTCACCATAGCAACCTTGATGATGTCGGCTTCTGATCCCTGGATAGGGGCATTGATGGCATTGCGCTCTGCGAAGCCTCTTACTGTGCCGTTCTTGCTGTTGATATCTGGCAGGTAGCGACGACGGTGGAAGAGGGTTTCGGCATAGCCTTTCTCCCTTGCTATCTCTTTCGACTTCTCCATATAGGCATGTACGCCCGGGAAGGTGCGGAAGTAGTCTTCTATGATTTGCTTCGCCTCTCGGTTCTCGATGTTCATGCGCTGAGCAAGGCCGAAGGTGGTAATGCCGTAGATGATACCGAAGTTGGCCGTCTTTGCTTTCTTGCGCTGGGCATCGGTTACGTCCTTGATGTCTTCATGCCAGATCTTGGCTGCAGTAGCTGCGTGGATGTCTGATCCTTCCAGGAATGCCTCTACCATATTAGGATCCTCGCTCAGGTGTGCCATGATGCGGAGTTCTATCTGGGAGTAATCTGCTGAAAAGAACAGACATCCCGGCTCTGGGATAAAGCATCTTCTTATCTCCTTTCCGTCATCATCGCGCACAGGGATATTCTGCAGGTTCGGATCGCTGGATGACAGGCGACCCGTAGCGGTGATGGTTTGGTTGAAAGAAGCATGAATATGACCTGTGCGAGGATTGATGAGCTTGGGGAGGGCATCTATGTAGGTTCCCAACAGTTTCTTTAATCCTCTGTAGTTCAGAATCTCATCGATGATTGGACTCTTGCTGCGCAATTGCTGTAATACTTCCTCGCTCGTTACGTACTGTCCGGTCTTTGTCTTCTTTGGCTTTTCCACAATCTTCATCTTGCCGAAGAGAATCTCGCCTACCTGACGTGGAGAACCGATATTGAATGACTCGCCTGCCAACTCATAGATATGATGTTCTATCTCATTGAGTCGGTTGGTTAAATTATTAGACGTATCTTTCAAAGTTTCTGTGTCTATGCATACGCCATTCATCTCCATGTGGGCAAGAACAGGCACCAACGGCATCTCCACATTCCAGAATAAATCCTCGCACTCTATCTCCTTGAGCTTTGGTTCGAGTACATTCTTCAGGCGCAGGGTGATGTCGGCATCTTCTGCTGCATACTCGTAAACTTCTGTCGGAGACAGGTCGCGCATTGATTTCTGGTTCTTTCCCTTAGGACCTATCAACTCTTCTATGTGAACCGTCTGGTATTTGAGATATACCTCGGCGAGGTAATCCATGTTGTGATAAAGTTCCGGCTGGATGAGATAATGAGCAATCATCGTATCGAACATCTTTCCCTGTATCTCCACTCCGTAGTTCATCAGCACTTCGTAATCGTACTTGATGTTTTGTCCCACTTTCAGGATTTCCGGGTTCTCGTAGAGCGGTTTAAAGATGTTTACGAATTTTAAGGCTTCTTCACGTTTTGCAGGAATTGCTACGTAGAAAGCCTCTTTCTCCTTTACTGCAAAGCTCAATCCCACTAATTCTGCATCTACTGCGGAGGTGGAGGTGGTCTCTGTGTCTAAACTGAGAATCTGTTTTGTAATCAAATAATCAAAAAGATTTTGTGCATCTTCTTCTGTTTCAATGAGTTTGTATGCGTGAACAACCGTTTTAATGGTTTCAAAACTCGTGTTTTCTTCCTCTTCTTGCCCATCGTCTTGCTGTGCGGCAAAGAGATCAAGCTCTCCTGTAGCCTTTGTTTGCACTTTTTGAGGTTTTTTAAGAACACGCTTGGCGAACGACTTAAACTCCAGATCGGTGAAGATTTCATCCAATTTGGCATTGTCTGGTTCTTCCAGTTTCAGATCTTCCATCTTGAGTTCTACCGGTACGTCGGTTCTAATGGTTGCCAGGAACTTCGAAATCTTGATGTCCTCTATGGCACCCTCCACTTTCTCGCGAAGCTTGCCTTTCACCTCGGCGCTATTTTCTATCAATCCCTCTACGCTTCCAAACTGGTTGATGAGTTTGATGGCTGTCTTCTCTCCAACACCCGGACATCCAGGGAAGTTGTCGGCAGAGTCACCCATCAATGCCAGAAGATCGATTACCTGGAGTGGGGAAGAGATGCTGTATTTCTCTTCAATCTCGGCAACGCCCAACTTCTCGTAACCACCGCCATGTCGGGGGCGGAACATGAATACGTTGTCTCTTACCAGCTGGGCATAATCCTTATCTGGTGTGAGCATATAGGTTTCGATACCCATCTTGCCTGCCTTCAATGCAACGGTACCAATGATATCATCCGCCTCGAAACCATCCACCTGAAGAATCGGAATATGATAAGCCTCCAGGATATTCTTGATGATAGGTACCGAGAGCTTGATGTCTTCCGGTGTCTCTTCTCGCTGTGCCTTATACGCAGGAAAAGCCTCGTGGCGGAAGGTTTTGCCATGGTCGAAAGCCACCGCAATATGGGTTGGCTTCTCCTTGGTGAGTATCTCGTTGAGGGTATTGCAGAAGCCCATTACACACGAAGTATTAAGTCCCTTCGAATTGATTCGAGGGGCTTTCATAAAGGCATAATACGACCTATAAATGAGCGCATATGCGTCTAAAAGGAACAATTTATCCATAATATTCATTTTTATGGTGTAAAATTACTAAAAAAATGCGATATTTCAAGAATAATTGTGTAATTTTGTATCAAATTTCAGAATTAATGGACTATTTATCACTTATTAAGCAGCCTATTGAGGCAGAATTGGCAGATTTTGTTGATTTGTTCAACAAATCTTTGATGCATAGCGATGGCCTCCTTTCCCAGGTGCTCGACCATATCCGTCAGCGCGCTGGTAAACGAATGCGCCCTATGCTCATCCTGCTGATGGCACGAAATTTCGGCAAGGTTTCAGAGGTTACCCAGCATTCGGCAGTCGGTTTGGAATTGCTCCATACCGCCTCTCTTGTGCATGATGATGTGGTAGATGAAAGCGGCGAGCGTCGTGGTCAGGCAAGTGTGAATGCTACTTATAATAATAAGGTAGCCGTGCTTGTTGGTGACTATATTCTTTCTACCGCTTTGCTAAATGTTTCCTATTCGCACTCCGAGGATATCGTTCGCTATCTGGCAGAATTGGGTCGTATATTGTCGAATGGTGAGATACTTCAGCTCAACAGTATTAGTAATGATGAAATCTCAGATGAGATATATTATCAGGTAATCAAACAGAAAACAGCCGCTCTCTTTGAGGCTTGTGCAGGTATTGGTGCAATGTCAACCCATGCTTCTGCCATAGAGATAGAAGAGGCGAAGCGATTCGGTCAGAACCTGGGTATTATCTTCCAGATTCGTGATGACATCTTTGATTATTACGACTCCAAGGAGATAGGTAAACCTACCGGAAATGATATGACCGAGGGTAAGCTTACGCTTCCAGTTATCTATGCCTTGAAATCTACTGGCGACGAGGAGATGCTGAAGCTTGCACGAAAGGTAAAGGCTCGTACGGTATCCCGAGAGGAGATTGCTCAGCTTGTTGCGTTTACCAAGGAAAACGGTGGTATCGAATACGCTGATAAGTGTATGTGGGATTTCCATGCCGAGGCGATGACTTTCCTTGATACCTATGTGGATGATAAGAGCATCTATAATGCGCTGAAGGCTTATTTGGATTTTGTGATTGAACGAAAGGCGTAATATCATTTAATCACGCAACTTTGATTTATTAAAACTTGATATACATTAAAAAAGGGTTGGTTCTCTCGTTGAGAATCAGCCCTTTATCTGTTTATCTATTACTGTATTTCTTGCTTCTTGTATCGTGTTTTACCTATCACCTTTATAAAGTTTTGGCTTGTGCAATCTCCTTTTAGAAGTACTTGATTTCCTTTCCTACAAGCTCGCTCAAGAGGAGGTTGGTAAGACGTGAGGTTCCAAGGCGCAACCACTCGTTGGTAAGCCACTTTTCACCCAAAACTTCCTTCACGATGGTGTAGTAAACCACTGCGTCGTGAACGGTGTTGATGCCGCCAGCTGGCTTGAAACCAATCTGGATACCAGTCTTTTCATAATATGCCTTGATTGCCTGGCACATCACGTAAGCAGCCTCAGGGGTTGCTGAAACCTTCTCCTTGCCTGTAGAAGTCTTGATGTAATCAGAACCTGCATACATGGCAAGAATAGAAGCCTTCATAATATTGCTGCAGTTCTTCAAATCGCCTGTTTCCAGGATGCACTTCATCTTGTGCTCACCGCAGGTTGCCTTCAGTTCCTGAATGTCATCGCAGAGACCTTCGTAATCCTCGCTGAAGAATTTGCCAACTGGCATAACGATATCTACCTCTGTAGCGCCATCCTTGATAGCCATAGCAGTCTCGGCAATCTTTACCTCTATGAATGTCTGAGATGAAGGGAAATTGCCGCTTACTACTGCGATTTCTACGCCATCTACCTCCAAACTCTGACTGATAAGTCCAGCGAAGTTAGGGTAGGTGCATACGGTTGCTACGTGAGGAAGTTCAGGATAATCCTTGGCAAATTGATTTACTTTCTCAATCATTGCCAGGATGCTTTCTTCTGTATCTTCTGTATGAAGAGAAGTCAATTCGATGCTACCGAAGAGGAATTTCTTCACCTCCATAGTCTCGTTTTCTGCTACCTTCTCGTCAAGAATCTTCTTTACTTCTGCTGCTACTTCCTCGTCGTTGAGGTCGCAGTTATACTGTTTCAAGACAGATAAATACTTATCGTCTGACTCGCTGTATTGTCCCTGCTGCTGTGCAAGAACCTGTTCTTTAATGCTGCTCATACTTAATGTTACTTTTTTAATTATTAAAGTTGAGTTATCTATATTATTCTTTATATTTCGGTTTTACTCCTTCGATTTCTGGGGTGCTTCTTCCTTCAATTTCGGGTTGTTTACTCCTTCAATTTCGGGTTGTTTACTCCTTCAATTTTGAATCATTATGGTCCTCAATTTCGGGTTATTCTTATGTCTTTCAGCATCCCTTTGGGTCTTCTTGTCGATGCTTTTCTGGAGCTCTTCGGTAAGATCGATACCCGTTTGGTTAGCCAGACAGATGAGAACCCAGAGAACGTCTGCCATTTCCTCTCCTAGGTTAGGATTTTCGCCCTTCTTGAAGCTCTGGTCGCCGTATGTTCTGGCGATGACACGAGCCAATTCTCCTACTTCTTCCGTAAGACAAGCCATATTGGTAAGTTCGCTGAAATAGCGAACGCCATATTCCTTAATCCACTTATCTACTGCTTCCTGTGCTTCTTTTATTGTCATATTCTTATTCCTTATTATGGGTATCCATCATGATGGTAACCGGACCGTCATTCAGTAATTCTACCTTCATGTCGGCACCAAATTCGCCGGTTCCTACAGGTTTTCCGAGTGCATCAGAAAGCTTCTTGCAGAACTCTTCATAGAGTGGAACGCTGATTTCGTGCTTGGCAGCTCTTAGCCAGCTAGGGCGATTTCCCTTCTTGTAGCTGGCGAATAGGGTGAACTGGCTAATCACCAGAACCTCGCCGTTTACATCCATAATGGAGCGGTTCATTACGTGATTTTCGTCGTCGAAAACACGAAGGCCGATAACCTTTCTAACCAACCAATCTACGTCTTCAGATGTGTCGCTTTCCTCAATGCCAAGAAGGATAAGATAGCCTTGTTTGATGGCTGATTTTACTTCTCCTTCGATTGTAACAGAGGCATGGCCGACACGCTGTATTACTATTCTCATATTACTACTTTGAACTTTGAATGTTGAACATTGAACTTTATGAATAGCATTTTGTGGAATCCTTGGTTCTGTTCAATCTTTATTATTATTACTATAGTTTCAACTGCAAATATACGACTTTTATTTCATATTCTAGCTCTTTTCTGTGAAATATTTCGCAAGAATCTCGGCTTTATGAGGTCCTAATACCTCTGAAAGCTGTTCCTCTGATGCTTCTTTTATCTTTTTCACGCTCTTAAACTTGCTCAGGAGCGCTTCTTTTGCCTTAGGACCGATGCCCTTGATGTCGTCTAACTCGGAATGGAGAGCGTGCTTGCTTCGCTTGTCGCGATGGAAGGTGATGGCGTATCTATGTACCTCGTCCTGTATCTGCGTCAACACCTTGAAAAGCTCGCTTTCTGGTGGTAGAGCGATGGTTTGTGGCGGGAAACCGTAGAGAAGTTCGTTGGTGCGATGGCGGTCGTTCTTGGCAAGACCAGCGATAGGGATTTCCAGGTGCAGTTCGTCTTCAATCACCTCTCTTACCACCTCCATCTGCCCCTTGCCACCATCGGTGATGATGAGGTCTGGCAGGGGAGTTTCTTCCTCTATCATGCGAATGTAGCGGCGTCTTACCACCTCCTGCATCGATGCATAGTCATCTGGTCCTTCCACCGTCTTGATGTTGTATTTACGGTAGTCTTTTCGGGATGGTTTCATACCTTTATATACGATACATCCAGCCACGGCATCCGTGCCCGATATATTGGAATTATCGAAGCATTCTATCTGATAAGGCATCTTTGGAAGCTTCAGTTTCGATTGCAATTCCTTCATCAATCGGGTTTGCTTCTGTTCAGGATTGAGCTTTTCTGCCTGCTTCAAGCGGTCGAATTTATATTGCTTGCAGTTCATTTCCGATAGCTCCAGAAGGTGCTTTTTGTCGCCCCTCTGCGGCACGAAGAAGGTGGCGTCTTTCAGTTTCCATTCCATCTCGAAAGGTACGATGATCTCCTTCGAAGTGGAGTGGAAACGCTCCCTGATTTCCGGTATGGCGGTAATCAGAAGTTCCTCGTCGCTCTCCTCCAACTTGCGCTTGTACTCGTAGGTAAAGCTCTGGTTGATGGTGCCGTTTTTCACGTGAATATAGTTGATGAAGGCGTTCTTGTTGGCTTCATCATTCACGATGGTGAAGACATCCACATCGGTAATCGTATGGCTTACCACCTCGCTTTTTGCCTCAAATTCATCCAGTAATTGATACTTCTTCTTGTATTCTTCGGCTATTTCAAAGCGGAGAAGTTCGGCATTTTTCATCATCAGATCATAGAGATATTTGCTTACTTCCCGGGTGTTTCCCTTCAGAATTTCACGCGCCTGGCGCATGTTTTCCTGGTACTCCTCATAGCTCTGTCTGTTGATGCAAGGGGCACCACAGTTGTGAATATGGTATTCTAGGCAGGGCTTATATTTGCCTTCCGCCACGCCTTCTTTAGTGATAGGAAACCTGCAAGTACGGGGTTTATATAGCTTCTTGATGACCTCCAGGACGGCATACATACTGCCCAAATGAGGGTAAGGACCGAAGAAAGTTCCCACCTTTTTATTGATATGGCGCGTCTTGAAAATGCGGGGAAAATACTCGTTTGTAACGCATATAGAGGGGTAGGTTTTGCCGTCTTTCAGCAAAACATTATACCTTGGATTATACTTTTTAATAAGGCTGTTTTCCAGCAAAAGTGCATCTTCTTCGGTGTTCACGACGGTGTATGAGATGTCGAAAATCTTAGAAACAAGCACCTTTGTCTTGTATCTATCTACCTCTTTATGAAAGTAGGAAGATACTCTTCTCTTCAGATTTTTCGCCTTTCCTACATATATAATCGTGTGATTCTCGTCGTAATATTGATAGCTTCCCGGTTTCTCCGGCATGCTTAAAACGATGCTTTTTAACCGTGCTAATCTTTCCTCATTTTCTTGTTTCGTCATACCTTTATGGGGTTAAAATAGGGTAAAAGAGCGTTGCTGTTTCACGTGAAACGGCAACGCCCGTATGCTTTATAGCTGCAGAATTATATGCATTAATCAAGCATTTTTCATGCTTTACAACTGCAATAAAGTAGATACTTCTACATCCTCATCGAAGTTCTTTCTGCCTTCGAAATTCTCGTTTACGAGCTCGATGATAAAGTTCGCATACACCTTCTTTGGGTGGAATTTCTTCACCAGATTGCAGGCTGCCTTCATGGTTCCGCCGGTAGCGAGAAGGTCATCGTGAAGGAGGATTATGTCGTTCTCGTTGATGGCATCTTCGTGGATTTCGATGGTGTCCATACCGTATTCTTTCGCATAGCTTTCCTGTACGGTTTTGCATGGAAGCTTACCTGGCTTTCGGCATAAAACTACGCCTGCGCCGAGACGGATTGCAAGGGCAGAAGACATCACGAAACCACGCGATTCGATGCCTACAATCTTGGTAATACCTTTGTCTTTGTAGATCTCGTACATCTCATCGCAGATCTCTTTAAGAGACTCTGGATTCTTAAACAGGGTACTAACATCGCGGAAGTTTACACCCTTGATTGGCCAATCTGGAATGCAACGCAGATTGTCTAATAATAGCTGATTGTTCATTGTCTTTTATACTATAAATTAATACTATGTTTTTTATTATTTCTTCGAGTTTTGGCAGCTTTTATCGGCTGTGTTCCACGGAAACACTGAAGTTTTGCTTTAACCACAATTTACTTGATGCAAAAGGCTCTAAGCTCTTTGATATCAAATGCTTTATGTAAGAGTAGTTTCACGTGAAACATTGCTGAGAATCCCTTGCTTTGCAGGTTTTTCTTGCTGAAACCGCCAATTCTTCTGCTTGCCTTCCTAGTAAGACGGGCAATGCATCTTTGCTTATCTTCCCAGTAGGACGAGCAGTACATTGATGTCGCTTGGAGATACTCCTGGAATTCGGCTTGCCTGAGCCAACGTGTCAGGGTCGATGCGCTCGAGCTTTTGTCGTCCTTCTGTTGAGATTTCGAGAATCTCAGAGTAGTTGAAGCGACCCTTGATTCTGATGTTCTCCAGTCGGTGCATCTTGTCGGCGATGAGACGCTCGCGCTCGATGTATCCTTTGTACTTCATCTTGATTTCTGCCGCCTCGGCAATCTCTTCTTTCCGGTTGTCTGGTGCTTCCATCGCTGCCTTCAGGTCGGGGATGATTTCCGACAGGTTCTGAAGGTTGAGATGCGGACGAGCCACGAGGTCGATGAGCTTGCAGCCGGCGCGGAGTGGAGTAGTGCCGAGTGCTTCGAGCTTCGGATTGATTTCGTCTTTCTTGATAGGATAGTTGGCGCAGAAGTCGATGATTCTTTCGATGGCATCTTTCTTCTCCATCCACCAGTCGTAACGGTCGCGCTTGGCGATGCCGAGCTCGTATGCTTTTTCCGTGAGTCGGGCATCGGCGTCGTCCTGACGGAGCAGGATGCGGTACTCAGCTCTTGAGGTGAACATACGGTATGGTTCATCTACACCCTTTGTGGTGAGGTCATCGATGAGTACGCCGATGTAACTCTCGTCTCGCTTCATCTCGAACGTCTTGTCGCCCACACAATGAAGCGCAGCGTTGATTCCGGCAACCGTGCCCTGACCTCCTGCTTCTTCGTAACCGGTGGTTCCGTTTACCTGTCCGGCAAAGAAAAGTCCCTTGATGATTTTCGACTCCAGCGAATGCTTCAGCTGGGTTGGGTCGAAGTAATCGTACTCGATGGCGTAACCTGGTCGGTAGATCTTCGCATCTCTCAATGCCGGGATTTCGTGGAGTGCATCCAGCTGGATATCCATCGGCATGCTGGATGAGAATCCGTTCAGGTACATTTCATTGGTGTCTTCACCTTCTGGTTCCAGGAAGAGCGGGTGCTGTTCCTTGTCGGGGAAGGTGACAAGCTTGGTTTCGATGCTTGGACAGTAACGGGGACCTGTGCTTTGGATTTGGCCATTATATAAAGGTGAGTCATCCAATCCGCTTTTCAGGATTTCGTGCACCTTGCTGTTCGTATAGCATGTCCAGCAAGGAAGCTGTTTCAGGACTCTGTGGTTGCCCATGTACGAGAACTGATGGAAATCGATGTCGCCCGGTTGTTCCTCCATGTCTTCGAAGTGAACGCTTCGCTTGTCGATGCGGACAGGAGTTCCCGTTTTCATTCTTGCCGATGTGATTCCCCATCGGGTGATGCTTTCCGTGAAATGATGAACGGCAGGTTCTGCACATCTTCCACCTTCCACCATCTTTCTTCCCACGTGCATCAGTCCGTTGAGGAAAGTGCCGGCGGTGATGATGATGCTCTTGGCATAGAATTCTGCACCCCAGATGGTGCGCACGCCGATTGCCTCTCCGTTTGCTACGAGAAGCTCGTCGGCCTGGTCTTGCCAGATGTCGAGATGGTCGGTATGGTCGAGAATGGTTCTCCATTCCCAGATGAACTTGCCACGGTCGCATTGAGCACGAGGACTCCATACGGCAGGTCCCTTTCCTATATTAAGCATACGGAACTGGATAGCCGTCTTGTCGGTGACGATACCCATCTGTCCGCCCAGTGCATCAATCTCTCGCACAATCTGTCCCTTGGCAATACCGCCTATGGCAGGATTGCAACTCATCTGACCAATCTTGTTCATGTCCATCGTTATCAAGCAGGTGTTGGCGCCCATGTTTGCCGAGGCAGCTGCTGCCTCGCATCCGGCGTGCCCTCCACCGATAACGAGTACGTCATAATTGAAGTTCATAATCTCTGTTTCTAATCTATATTTTATCTAATTTTCGGCAAAAGTAAGAAATTTAATTGAAATTTTAGCAAAAATACTTTGATAAATCATTAAAATATAGTAATTTTGCAGCAGACTTGCGAAAATATACCTATAAATGAGGATTGCAGAATGCCTTGAAAGTGGTATTGCAAGTACGAGATGAAGGAAATAATAAATTAGTTTCAAACAGTTAAATAATTAAAATTCAATCATTTATGTGGTTAATCAATTCATCTATTGGTAGAAAGGTAGTGATGTCAGTAACTGGTATCGCTCTTATTCTATTCTTGACATTCCACGGTTGCATGAATGTGGTTGCGCTTTTCTCTGGAGAAGCTTACAACGCAATCTGCGAGTTGTTGGGTGCTAACTGGTACGCCGTAGTTGCAACATTAGGTTTGGCAGCTTTGGCAGTTTGTCACATCGTTTACGCTTTCATCCTGACAGCACAGAACCGTCGTGCTCGTGGTAATCAGCGTTACGAGGTAACCGCAAAGCCAGAGAAGGTAGAGTGGGCTAGCCAGAACATGTTGGTGCTCGGTATCATCATCGTTCTCGGTTTGTTGCTTCACCTCTTCAACTTCTGGTACAACATGATGTTTGCTGAGCTTTTGGGTACTAGCTTCGGTCACCACCCAGCAGACGGCTTCGCTTTCATCCAGGACACCTTCGCTAACCCAGTGTTCGTAGTTCTCTACATCATCTGGTTGGTAGCTCTTTGGTTCCACCTCACTCACGGTTTCTGGAGTGCTATTCAGACTCTCGGTTGGAACGGTAAGACTTGGTTCTGCCGTTGGAAGACTATTGGTATGATTTACTCTACCATCCTGCTTCTCCTCTTCATCGTTGTCGTATTGGCATTCGCTTTCGGTTGCGCTCCATCTTTGTGCTGCGCATAATTCGTATAATCATTTAAGTATTAAAAAAGATTATGGCAAAAACATTAAATTCTAGAATACCTGAAGGACCAGTTGCTGAGAAGTGGACCAACTATAAGGCTCACCAGCGTTTGGTTAACCCAAAGAATAAGTTAAAGCTCGACGTTATCGTTGTAGGTACAGGTTTGGCAGGTGCTTCTGCAGCTGCTTCTCTCGGCGAGATGGGCTTCAACATCTTGAACTTCTGCATCCAGGACTCTCCACGTCGTGCTCACTCTATCGCAGCACAGGGTGGTATCAATGCAGCTAAGAATTATCAGAATGATGGTGACTCTGTTTACCGTCTGTTCTACGATACAGTAAAGGGTGGTGACTACCGTGCTCGTGAGGCTAACGTTTACCGTTTGGCTGAGGTGAGCAACGACATCATCGACCAGTGCGTAGCTCAGGGCGTTCCTTTCGCTCGTGAGTACGGTGGTATGTTGGCTAACCGTTCTTTCGGTGGTGCTCAGGTATCTCGTACATTCTATGCCAAGGGTCAGACAGGTCAGCAGCTCCTCCTCGGTGCTTACTCTTCTTTGAGCCGCATGGTTGAGGCAGGTAAGGTAAAGCTCTTCACCCGTTATGAGATGGAGGATGTTGTGATCGTTGACGGTCACGCTCGTGGTATCATCGCCAAGAATTTGATCACAGGTAAGTTGGAGCGTTTCTCTGCCAACGCCGTAGTTATCGCTACCGGTGGTTATGGTAACGCTTACTTCCTTTCTACAAACGCTATGGGTTGTAACTGTACAGCAGCTATCCAGTGCTACCGCAAGGGTGCTGACTTCGCTAACCCATCTTACGTTCAGATTCACCCTACATGTATCCCTGTTCACGGTACAAACCAGAGTAAGTTGACTTTGATGTCAGAGTCACTCCGTAACGATGGTCGTATCTGGGTTCCTAAGAAGATTGAGGATGCCAAGGCATTGCAGGCAGGTACAAAGAAGGGTTCTGATATTCCTGAGGAAGACCGCGACTACTACTTGGAGCGCCGTTACCCAGCATTCGGTAACCTGGTTCCTCGTGACGTGGCTTCTCGTGCAGCTAAGGAGCGTTGCGACAAGGGCTTCGGTGTCAACAACACAGGTCTTGCCGTATTCCTCGACTTCTCTGAGTCTATCAACCGTCTCGGTATCGACGTTATCCTGCAGCGTTATGGCAACCTCTTCGATATGTATGAGGAGATTACCGACGTTAACCCAGGTGAGTTGGCTAACGAGATTAACGGCGTGAAGTACTACAACCCAATGATGATCTTCCCTGCTATCCACTATACAATGGGTGGTATCTGGGTTGACTACGAGTTGATGACCACTATCCCAGGTCTCTTCGCTATTGGTGAGTGTAACTTCTCTGACCACGGTGCTAACCGTTTGGGTGCATCTGCTTTGATGCAGGGTTTGGCTGACGGTTACTTCGTATTGCCATACACCATCCAGAACTACTTGGCCGACCAGGCATTGTGGCCAAAGCTCTCTACCGATCTCCCAGAGTTCGCAGAGGCAGAGGCAGGTGTTCAGAAGGAAATCGACCGCCTGATGGGTATCCAGGGCAAGCGCTCTGTAGATTCTATCCACAAGGAGTTGGGTCACATCCTTTGGGAGCATGTAGGTATGGGTCGTACCAAGGAAGGTCTTGAGGAAGGCTTGAAGAAGATGAAGGCTCTCCGCGAGGAATTCAACAAGAACCTCTTCATCCCTGGTAAGAAGGAAGGCTTGAACGTAGAGTTGGATAAGGCTATCCACTTGCGTGACTTCATCTTGATGGGCGAGTTGATCGCTTACGACGCATTGCACCGCAACGAGAGCTGTGGTGGTCACTTCCGTGAGGAGTACCAGACAGAGGAAGGCGAGGCTAAGCGTGATGACGAGAACTTCTTCTACGTAGGTTGCTGGGAGTATCAGGGCAACGATACAACTGCTCCAGTGCTCAACAAGGAACCTCTCGAGTATGAGGCAATTAAGGTACAGACAAGAAATTACAAGAATTAAAAAGCGAACAAGACAATGGCAAGAAATATAAGTTTCACAGTTAAGTATTGGAAGCAGGACGGCCCTAATGCACAGGGTCACTTCGATACACACGAGATGAAGAACATCCCAGATGATACCTCATTCCTCGAGATGCTCGACATCTTGAACGAGGAGCTCATCGAGTCAGGTCAGGAGCCTTTCGTCTTCGACCACGACTGCCGCGAGGGTATCTGCGGTATGTGCTCTCTCTATATTAATGGTACACCTCATGGTAAGACTGAGCGTGGTGCTACAACATGTCAGCTCTACATGCGTCGTTTCAACGATGGTGACGTAATCACCGTTGAGCCTTGGCGTTCTGCTGGTTTCCCTATCATCAAGGACTGTATGGTTGACCGTTCAGCATTCGACAAGATCATCCAGGCAGGTGGTTACACCAGCATCCGTACAGGTCAGGCTCAGGATGCCAACGCTATCCTGATTCCTAAGGAGAATGCAGACGAGGCAATGGATTGCGCTACATGTATCGGTTGCGGTGCTTGTGTTGCAGCATGTAAGAATGGTTCTGCCATGCTCTTCGTCAGCTCAAAGGTTAGCCAGTTGGCACTTCTCCCACAGGGTCGTGTAGAGGCTGCTGCCCGTGCTAAGAAGATGATTGCACGCATGGATGAGCTCGGATTCGGTAACTGTACAAACACTCGTGCTTGCGAGGCTGTTTGTCCTAAGAACGAGTCTATCGCTAACATCGCCCGCTTGAACCGTGAGTTCTTGAAGGCTAAGTTGGCTGACTAATCCACCGTATCTCTTAAGACACCGGATTTTTCTCTTCGCATTCGAACGAATGCGAGAGAATTTTCTCAAAAACTCTTCACTCTTCACCTTTTGGGTGTAAGCGGTTGAAGGATAGATAGTTGGGTGGGTGAAGAGTTGAAATGACTCTTCACCCACCCTTCACCTTTTTATAGGGATAGGTGAAGAGTGGTGAAGAGTGGTGAAGAGTCAGCGCCACTCTTCACCTCTCAAATCCCCAGTGTTTATCGGAGTTTCAGGCTAAATGGTGAAGAGTGAAGAGTGAAAACGAGAGTAGGCTTTTTACTGCGGAAGCATTCTGAAGATTTAGGAGTGCATTGCTCGGCAGTAAGGTTACATCCCGTTTTGAATGAAGCCTCATTCTAATTATTGCCTAGTGATGGCATCTTTTTGCCCTTTAGGAGGGCAATTTATTGCCATAGTTAGGCAATAATCCTTATGTCGTGAGAGAGCTGCAGAATCCAGTAACTATCATAGTTAGATTCAGTAAATAGTAATAAATAAAGTATTATTCAATAAAGATATAAAAGAGCATAAATGATGAACCAAGCGACTCAAGACTTTATTCGCCAGCATCAGGACGATGATGTCCGCCAGCTGGCTTTTCTCGCAAGCAAGTATCCGGAAGTAGATATGCCTTTCGCTCTTGATCAGATTCGCGGGCGAAAGATGGCTCGTGTCAAGTTGCCTCGTTGGGCAAGTCTCGAAGGCATCATCTATCCTCCTCATATTTCTATGGAGCAATGCTCCTCTGAATCTACTGCACTTTACAAGGCAGAATTGGCTGCGAGATTGCTCGGCTTACCGGTATCTTCATCAGCTTCTTTCTCTGATTTTTCAGAAGAAATCGGGTTTGTAGATCTGACTGGTGGTTTCGGAGTAGATTTCTCTTATATCGCAGCCCGATTGGGAGTGAAGTCGATGTATGTGGAGCGTCAGGCTCATCTCTGCGAGGCGGCGAAGGAGAACTTCGGGCGCTTGGGCTTGAAGAACGCCATCGTGAAGAATGGGGATGGAATTGAGGTTCTTCATTCTTTTCAACCAAAGAAAAAAGATGCAGCATCAGCTGATGATTCTTTAGGCATCACTTATGACCAACCTCGGTCATTACTTAAGACCAACCTTGGTCTTAAGATAATCTTCATAGATCCTGCCCGTAGAGACGATGCGGGCAACAAGGTGGTATCCTTGAAGGATTGCACGCCCGATGTTACCGTTTTGCAGGAAGAGATGCTTTCGAAGGCAGATTACGTTATCATCAAACTCTCTCCGATGCTCGACTGGCACCGTGCCATAAGCGAATTAAGCCACGTAAGAGAGGTTCATATCATCTCCGTGAACAATGAGTGCAAGGAGCTTCTTTTAGTGCTGTCAGCGCGAAATATGGGCGATATGGAGGCTTCTTCGGCAGATGGAGAAGTAAAACATGCCGGGAATCTCCGCATTTATTGCGTCAATGATGCACAATCCTTCGTCTGCGACGAGTTGGATATGGAGTCTTCTCCTGTTAGAATAGCTCCGCCAGTTCTTGAAGAGATGCAGTATCTTTATGAGCCGAATGCGTCGTTGATGAAAGCCGGCTGTTTCGGTGTTCTTTCCGATCGTTATGATGCAAGGATGCTTTCCAAGAACAGCCATCTTTTCGTGAGCCAGGCACCTATCGAAGCATTCCCTGGCAGAAGTTTCCGCATCATCGCCATCTCTTCTTTCAATAAGAAGGAGTTGAAGCGTCATCTGTCTGGAATCACCAAGGCGAACATCGCCACCCGCAACTTCCCTCTTTCCGTGGCAGAATTGCGCAAGCGCCTGAAGCTGAAAGATGGTGGTGAAACTTATATTTTTGCCACCACATTGAGCAACGAAAGCCATGTTCTGGTGATAACGGAAAAAGCTTGTTTCAATTGACAAGTCATTGACAGCTGTTGAAGCAAAACATCCTTATTGTGGATTTCAGGAAATTAAAGAATAAGAAAATGAGGTTAATTTAGGTGTTGCATTGATACCAATGCAGGAACTGACGTGAAATGTTTGCGAAATATGAGGGTGCGCCATAGGCTTATGACACACCCTCTTGACGTATTATTTTCTTTTTTCCTTGAAGAACTTCTCGAAGAAGTCCATTTGCTTTTGATTTTGAACAGGCCCCAAATGCAGTCCTTCCTTCATAATCATCACCGTTGGTTTACCTTCCTGGTAGGTAGTCCAGAAAGGAAGGCTATCCCCATTTGGATTGCCAGTCTTGGTAAAGTTGATCCAGTAGCGTGACATGATTTGTTCCATGTGCTGCTCCGTCTCGGTCATCTTTCCAGAGCCAAACTTATAGCCATAGATGAATGGCATCTCTGCCACATGGCTGGCTCCTCCCTTGCGGCTTTTCACGATGGTGTTCTCTGAGTCTTGGTCAAAGTAATACATATACACTTTGCCCTTGCCGGTCTTGCTCTGCAGGTTAGCCCAGGCATACGTTCCCCATGCAAAGGAGCCATCACGGAAAATGTCGGATTGGGCGAAGTAGGTTTCTTCCTCTGTCTTGGCAGGATAGAGACTGAGAACCTGGTCTGCCCAGCTTCCATATATCTCATGGATTCTTTTCTCATAGTCACTTATACTGACAGGGCGGCTAAACATACTTCCTTCGTCGCTGTTGGTTCCTATGATGACATTTACATCATTGTAGTTTCCCTTTTCATAGAGCTTATACTGGTCATCTGTGATGCTGTAGCCATCCACATTAGGCCAGAAGGATTCCATGGCGGTATTCTTCACGATGTCCATGAAAGGAACTTTTCTGAGTTGCTTAATGTTCTTTACTTTAAGTTTCTTTTGAAGTGCCAGTCCGCTTGCCTCTGCTGCTTTAGTTGTGAGCATGGCGGTGTTGCCGTTTCTTGCTTCACCCACTGGCCAGAAAGAACCGCCGCTTTCGCTGATGGCACCACGGAATAGTCCCTTTGCAAGTGGAGAGGCGCATAACATACTTACCGAGATACCACCTGCTGATTCGCCTGCAATGGTAATCTTGTCAGGGTCTCCACCGAAGGCAGCGATATTGTCGTGAATCCATTTCAAAGCCATCACCTGGTCAAGTATGCCATAGTTGCCTGATATGTTCTTGCCAGATTCCTTGCTAAGTTCAGGATGTGCCATGAATCCCAAGGCTCCCAAGCGGTATTCTATGCTACAATAGATGATGCCTTCCTTGACAAAGCTTTCCTGGGTTCCACTATAAGAGCCTGTGAGGAAGGCTCCTCCATGAATCATGACAAATACCGGGAGTTTGTCATCCTTGTTCTTGGCAGGTGTTTCCACACTGAGGTAAAGGCAGTCCTCGCTCATGCCCAGCTCACCACCATTCTGGTTAGGGTCGATGGGCTGTGGTGGACGGTCTCCCCATTTGTCTGCTTTGAATACTCCCTTCCAAGGCTTCTTGCTCACAGGGGCTTTCCATCTGAGGTTGCCCACTGGTGCTTCTGCGTATGGGATACCCTTGTATAGGGCGAATCCTTCATGTTCCACACCTCAATTTCTCCTTGCTCCACTGTTGTTCTTAGCAGTTGAGCGTTAGCTGCCGATAGGCAAAAGAGTGCCAGGGCTGCTGTCAGTAGATGTCTTTTCGATCTCATTTCTGGTTATTCCATTAATTCCGCACCACTATTATTAATTAAACATTTTAAGCGCCTGAGCAACAAAGAGTTACTCCGGATTTTGCTATGTCAGAATTTTCACTTATCTTAGTGTTGCGAAAAGAAAACAAGCAAAACTCTGATATGACATGGCAAAGATACAAATTAAATCTGAGAAACTCACTCCTTTGGGAGGAAAATTTTCGGGTTATGGAGCAATTTCCTTTGTCTTAGAATTAGTCAAGAGTCCCAAGCAGCGCATCGTCTTGATAGACAATTCAGTTCCCCGTCTCTACCACCAACAGTACAAGTCGAGATGAAGAAGCTTCAATTTTATGATCCTTCCAATCTGAACAAGAAAACTGTAACTAGCAGTAATTAAATATTGTTATCATATTGTTAATAAGAAAAGATTATTGCTATATTTTCAGAAAAAGATGTATCTTTGCAAACAAGACATAGATAAACATTAACGATATGATGAAGCTGCTTCTTGTAGAACTTGTAGAAGACGATGCAAACCTAGCTTTTATTGAAAAAAAGCAGTAATTTTGCACCCAGAATCAAAAAACTAAAAAAATGAAAATAAGATAGCAATATTTGGTCGTTTGGCGAAATATTGCTATTTTTGCATCCTATAATTTGCAAACTAGTTTGAAATCATGTCATTAATTGAAATTAAAAAGGTCGAAAGCAAGAAGGACATGAAGACGTTCATCGACTTCCACTACGACCTCTACGAAGGCAACGAATACGATGTGCCTAATCTTTTCAGCGACGAAATGAATACCCTGAGCAAGGATAAGAACGCTGCGTTCGACTTCTGCGAGGCAGAGTATTATCTAGCCTATAAGGATGGAAAGCTGGCAGGTCGCGTTGCTGCTATCATCAACCATAAGGCAAACAATAAGTGGGGAAAGAAATCCGTTCGCTTCGGATGGATTGATTTCATCGACGACCGTGAGGTTTCGAAGGCTCTCTTGGATGCTGTAGAAAAGTATGGTAAAGAGAAAGGTATGGAGGATATGGTAGGTCCGCTTGGATTTACCGATATGGATCCTGAGGGTATGCTTACCTGGGGATTCGATCAGCTGGGTACTATGCCTACCATTTACAATTACCCTTACTATCCGGAGCACATCGAGGCTCTGGAGGAATTTGAGGTAGACAACAAGTACGTAGAGTTTAAGATCATGGTACCTGATACCGTACCGGAGAAGTACGCCAAGATTGCGATGATGATCGAGAAGCGTTACAATCTGCATGTGCGCAAGCTTACCAAGAAGGATGTTTTCCAAGGTGGAATGGGACAGAAGATCTTCGATCTCATCAATGATACCTACAAGGATCTCTATGGATATTCCGAACTCTCACAGAAGCAGATAGACCAGCTTATCAAGTCGTATCTCGGGTTCCTCGACTTCAACCTCATCACCTGTATCGAGGATTGGACGGGGGGCGAGCATAAGCTCATCGGTGTAGGAATCACCATGCCGTCATTGGCTCATGCCCTGAGAAAGTGCCGCCGTGGCAGATTGCTGCCTTTCGGCTGGTTCCACGTGCTGAGAGCCATCAAGCAGCACAAGACCAACATCGTTGACCTCCTTCTCATCGGTATTCTTCCGGAATATCGTGCCAAGGGTGCCAATGCGCTTCTTTTTGCCGATTTGATTCCATGGTACCAGAAATATGGCATTGAATGGGGTGAAACCCAGGTGGAGCTGGAGACCAATGCGGGCGTGCAGGGCCAGTGGGGAGCTTTGACCCCAGTGATGCACAAGCGCAGAAAGTGCTACAAGAAGATTATTAAATAAGGAATTAAGGGATCTCACCTAAAAACATAGGAGGGTTTTATGTCAGAAGATAATAATGAATTGAAAGCCCCTCAGGAGCAGCAGCCGGTGGAATATACCGACGACAATATCCGACACTTGAGCGATATGGAGCATGTACGTACCCGTCCGGGTATGTATATTGGTCGTCTGGGTGACGGTAACTTGCCGGAGGATGGTATCTACGTGCTCTTGAAGGAGGTGGTAGATAACTCTATCGACGAGTTCAAGATGGGTGCTGGAGCCAGATTGGAGATCGATATCGAAGATCATCTGCGTGTCAGCGTGCGCGACTATGGCCGAGGCATTCCGCAGGGAAAGCTTGTCGAGGCGGTGAGCGTGCTGAACACCGGAGGTAAGTATGATAGCAAGGCGTTCAAGAAGAGTGTGGGCTTGAACGGAGTGGGTGTGAAGGCGGTGAACGCCCTCAGCTCTCATTTTGAGGTGAAGTCGTTCCGTGAGGGAAAGGTGCGCCATCTGAAGTTTGAGAAAGGTATTCTGCAGAGCGATGTTACCGAGGATACTGAAGATGAGAATGGTACTTTCATCTATTTTGAGCCTGATAACACCCTCTTCAAGAACTATTCCTTCCACGACGACATCGTGGAAACCATGCTCCGCAACTATACTTATCTGAACACCGGTCTTACCATCATGCACAATGGCCGCCGCATCCTCAGCCGTCACGGTTTGAAGGATCTCCTTACGGATAATATGACCAACGAGGGCCTCTATGAGATTATCCACATGAAGGGCGAAGACATCGAGATAGCCTTTACCCATACCAACCAGTATGGCGAGGAATACTATTCCTTCGTAAATGGTCAGCACACCACCCAGGGCGGAACCCATCAGAGTGCCTTCAAGGAGCATATAGCCAAGACCATCAAGGAGTTCTTTGGCAAGTATGAGTATGGCGACATCAGAAACGGATTGGTGGCTGCCATCGCCCTGAACGTAGAGGAACCGGTGTTCGAGAGTCAGACGAAGATTAAGTTGGGTAGCACCACGATGACTCCGAATGGCGGCGAAACCATCAACAAGTATGTGGGCGATTTCCTGAAGAAGGAGGTGGATAACTATCTGCATATCCACAAGGACGTGGCTGAGATTCTGGAGAATAAAATCAAGGAGAGCGAGCGTGAGCGCAAGGCGATGGCGGGCGTTACCAAACTGGCGCGTGAGCGTGCCAAGAAGGCGAACCTCCACAACCGCAAGCTGCGCGATTGCCGCATCCACTTCAGCGATGCCAAGAACGAGCTGAAGGAGGCAAGTTCCATCTTCATCACCGAGGGTGATTCTGCCAGCGGAAGCATTACCAAGAGCCGCGACGTGAACACCCAGGCGGTATTCTCGCTGCGAGGCAAGCCGTTAAACTGCTATGGCCTGACCAAGAAGGTGGTTTACGAGAACGAGGAGTTCAACCTTCTTCAGGCAGCTCTCGATATAGAGGATGGATTGGATGGATTGAGATATAATAAGGTGATTGTGGCTACCGATGCCGATGTGGATGGAATGCACATCCGATTGCTCATCATCACCTTCTTCCTGCAGTTCTTCCCTGACCTCATCAAGAAGGGCCACGTGTATGTGCTTCAGACTCCATTGTTCCGAGTACGCAACAAGCGAACCAAAATCAAGAACAAGCAGGCGGTGGCTGATGCCGATGCCAAGTTGGGCCCTAAGGAGAAGAAGGGCGATTTCATCACGCATTACTGTTACAGCGATGAGGAGCGACAGCAAGCCATCAGAAACCTTGGTCCTGCCCCGGAAATCACCCGATTTAAGGGTTTGGGAGAGATTTCACCAGAGGAGTTTGCCCACTTCATCGGTCCGGATATGCGATTGGAGCAGGTTACGCTCCACAAGACCGATCAGGTGCAGAAACTCCTGGAGTATTATATGGGTAAGAATACGATGGAACGTCAGAATTTCATCATCGATAACCTGGTGATTGAGGAGGATATTCCGGAGGAAGACTCAGCACCGCTGGATTAAGTGAAGAGTGAAGAACGAAGTTTTAGAAAATGAAGAAGATAATTTTATTTGCGCTCCTGGCGTTCCTGGCAGTAACTTCTGCCAGTGCCCAGCTGCGCATTAAGATGGGCAAGAATAGCCCGATAGAGAAGTTGGGTAGGGCGGAAATCGCCATTACCAACCTCTATGTGGATAGTGTGGATGAGAACAAGCTCGTGGAGGATGCCATCAGAGGCATGCTCGAAAAGCTCGACCCTCATTCCTCTTATGCCACAGCCAAGGAAACCAAGGCGATGAATGAACCGCTGAATGGCAGTTTCGATGGCATCGGCGTGCAGTTTAACATGGTAGATGATACCTTGCTCGTCATCCAGCCCGTAGTGAATGGTCCTTCCGAGAAGGTGGGAATCATAGCCGGCGACCGCATCGTTGCGGTGAATGATACGGCTATTTCGGGTGTGAAGATGAGCAAGGAGGAAATCATGAAACGCCTTCGCGGTCCTAAGGGCACGATGGTGAATCTTACCATCGTGCGCCGGGGCATCAAGGACAAGCTTACTTTCAAGGTGAAGCGTGACAAGATTCCTGTAACCACGATGGATGCGGCGTATATGATTCGTCCGGGAATCGGATACATCCGATTGGGAAGCTTCGGCCTGACCAGCTACAAGGAGGTGACTACGGCGATGGATTCGCTCAAGAAAGTGGGAATGAAAGACCTGATCTTCGACCTTGAGGATAATGGCGGCGGCTACCTTCAGGCAGCGGCTCAGATAGCCAACGAGTTCCTGCAGAAGGGAGATCTCATCGTTTATACCAGTGGTCGTGCAGCTCCCCGTCAGGAGTACAAGGCGCAGGCTAACGGAAGATGGCGCAAGGGCAAGGTAGTAGTGCTTACCAATGAGTTTACAGCTTCTGCCGCAGAGATTGTTTCCGGAGCCATCCAGGATCAGGACCGTGGAGTAGTGGTAGGTCGCAGAACCTCGGCAAGGGATTGGTGCAGCGTCCGCTCACCTTCGATGATGGCAGCGAGATTCGCCTCACCATCGCACATTATTATACGCCTAGCGGCAGATGCATCCAGAAGCCGTATAAGAAGGGAGACAGATTGGATTATGCGATGGATCTCGACAACCGCTACAAGCATGGCGAGTTTACCAACCAGGACAGCATCCATCTTTCTGACAGCTTGAAGTATTATACTTTGCGCAAGCATCGTATAGTTTATGGTGGTGGCGGCATTATGCCAGATTATTTTGTTCCGCTGGATACTACCAAGTACACCAAGATGCATCGTCAGCTGGCAGCCAAGAGTATCGTCATCAACCAGAGTCTGAAGTTCATCGATGCGCATCGCAAGGAATTGAAGAGCCAGTATAAGGATTTCAACAAGTTCCTGGCAACCTACGAGGTTCCTTCTTCGCTCATCGATGCGATTATCGCTGAGGGCAAGAAAGAGAAGATAGAGCCGAAGGATGAGGCTGAATTGACTCAGACAAAGAAATACCTCGCCCTGCAGCTGAAAGCCCTTGTAGCAAGAGATATCTGGGATATGAGTCAGTACTTCCAGGTTTGGAACGAGACCAACGAGATAGTTCAGCGGGCCGTGCAGCTGTTGACTACGGGGAAGTAACTATAGAAAAAACGGCTGTTAACTGTTAACCTGTTAACCCGTGAGGTAATGAGATAAGAAAAGGTCGTGAGGTTTTTGATAGAACTTCACGACCTTTTTTGTGTATTTATCTTTTTCCGAATTCATGAATCCTTTCTGAATTCATTTACTTCTTCTTATGCATGTGATCCCATTTCAGATAGATTCCGGCAAGGATGGTACCCGAAATACTGTGCCAGGCACAACTGATGGCGCAAGGCAATACGGCGAGGGGCTGGGCGGCGAAGAAGTTGCCAGCAAGAACCGTGGCAAGACCGGCGTTCTGCATTCCCACCTCAATGCTGATGGTACGCTTCTTGGCAGTATTGAAGCCCGCCAGCTTCCCGGCAAGCCAACCCAGCAGATAACCCAGGGTGTTGTGGCAGAAAACCACGGCAAAAGTCCAGAGGAAAAGCGATAAACCACGAGCTACCAAATCATCGTGAACCGTAGAAATTACACCTCCCACGATAATCGCCAGACAGGTTACGCTGATGCCCGGCATCAGACTCTGAATGGTAGGGAAGCAATCTTTCTTGCCATAGATGTAATTCAAGGCGCAGCCGATGGCCACAGGGATAATCGTAACGATGAGGATGTTGATGAATATTCCCACAGCATCTACATGGATAATCTCGCCTGCCGTAATCTTCATCAGCAGCGGAGTCATTACCGGTGCAAGAATGGTGGAGGCACAGGTCATTCCCACAGAAAAAGCCACATCGCCATGGCAGAGATAACTCATGATGTTGCTTGATACTCCGCCCGGACAGCATCCCACTAGCAGGATTCCGAGCGCCAGGGCTGGATCAAGATGCCACACATGCACCAGGGTGTAAGCCACACCCGGCATGATGATAAACTGGGCGCAGGCGCCGATGAAGACATCCAGCGGGCGCTGAGCCAGAATCTTGAAGTCGTTGGTGGTCAGGGTCAAGCCCATGGTGAGCATGATGATGCCGAGAATGACGGTTTGAGTAGTTCCGCGCACCCAGTCGAAGGTATGTGGGAAGAAGAATGTGAATACTGCTACACCTATTACGAAAATAGAGGTGTAATTGGCCAGCAACTTGCTGAGTCCCTGAAAAAACTTTAGCATAATTCTATTTCTTTTTAAAATCCTGATATTTCTCTCTTATTTGCAATCTCTGGGATGATTGTCTTTGACGATTTCTTGGTTGATTGTCTTTGACGATCTCTCTTCTTTCTCTTCTCTCCTCCTTCTTTCCTCGCTTTCAATATTGGGTGCAAAAGTACGTCTTTTCTACCGAATAAGCAAATTATTTAATAATAAAATATCAAATTATAACATTTTTGTTGGTTCGAGCTTACGAATCTGCACGAATCTTCTTGGATTGTGCAAAATCTGAGGCAAAATAATTCGGCTTTTCTTCTTTAATTCCGCAACAAATGTGTAACTTTGCACCCATATTATCGATAATAGTCATAGAATGAACGAAGATTTTGATATAAGACAACAGACGGTTTCGCCTGCCGAAAAGGAATTCGAGAAAGCACTGCGCCCGTTGAAGTTCTCCGACTTCAGCGGACAGAATGGCGTGGTGGATAATCTCGAAGTCTTTGTTGAGGCTGCCAAGTATCGTGGCGAACCGCTCGACCATACCCTCTTGCACGGTCCTCCGGGACTGGGTAAGACCACCCTGAGTAACATCATCGCCAACGAACTGGGTGTGGGTTTCAAGATTACATCAGGCCCTGTGCTCGATAAGCCGGGCGACCTGGCAGGAATCCTCACCTCCCTGGAGCCTAACGATGTGCTCTTCATCGATGAAATCCACCGCCTTTCGCCAGTGGTAGAGGAGTATCTCTATTCGGCGATGGAAGATTACCGCATCGACATCATGATAGACAAGGGTCCTTCGGCACGAAGCATCCAGATAGATCTGAATCCGTTTACCCTCGTTGGAGCCACCACCCGCAGCGGTCTTCTCACGGCTCCTCTCCGTGCCCGTTTCGGAATCAATCTGCATCTGGAATACTACGACCCGGAGACGCTTCAGAAGATTATCAAGCGAAGTGCGATGCTCCTGAAGGTGCCGATAGAAGATGAGGCGGCAGTGGAAATCTCCCGCCGTTCTCGTGGAACCCCTCGTATCGCCAACTCGCTGCTCAGAAGAGTCAGGGATTTCGCTCAGGTGAAGGGTAACGGAACCATCACTTACGATATTGCCCAGATGGCGCTCAAGGCACTGAACATCGACCAGTATGGCTTGGACGAGATAGACAACAAGATTCTCACCACCATCATCGACAAGTTCCGTGGAGGTCCGGTGGGCGTAAGCACCATTGCCACGGCTATCGGCGAAGATGGCGGCACCGTAGAGGAGGTTTACGAGCCATTCCTCATCATGGAAGGCTTCATCAAGCGTACGCCACGAGGCAGAATGGCCACCAAGCTTGCCTATGATCATCTCGGCAGGAATCCGTATACAAGCAATATTATGCAGGGAGACCTGTTTGAATAAAGTTCAAAGTAATGAAGATAGGAATATTTACGGGTACATTCGACCCATTTACGATAGGACATCAGAACATTGCCGAGCGTGCTCTGCCCATGTTTGACAAGCTCGTGATTGCAGTGGCGATGAGCAAGCTGAAACATGCGCAGGAGGAAATCTCGAAGCGTGTGGAGGATATCAGAAAGGTTTTTCCGAGGGAATGTGCAGAACTGGCAGATGCGGAGGATGCATCCAAGGGCTACCGCCTGGAGGTGGTTGCCTACGATGACCTCACCATCGACCTGGCGCATCGCCTGGGAGCCAGGTTCCTGGTTCGCGGCGTCCGCTCTGCCAAGGATTTCGAGTACGAGCGAGAGCAGGCTGACATCAACAAGCAGTTGGGCGGCGTAGAAACCATCCTGCTGTTTTCCGACCCAAGATACTGCAGCATCAGCTCAACGCTGGTTAGGGAATTGAGATTCTTCGGAAGAGAAGTAGATGAATTTTTACCAAAAATAAAATAAAAAATAGGAGGAAGAAGCGTATGATAACATACAATGTAGATGGCGTGAAAATGCCAAAGATCAAGAAGCGCGACACCAGTGCCTGGATTCGCAAGGTGGCTGCCTCTCATGGCCGCAAGGTGGGAGAGATAGGCTATATGTTTGTAGATGACGAGAAGATTCTCGAAGTGAACAACGAGTATCTGGGTCATGATTACTATACCGATGTCATCACCTTCGATTATGATGAGGATGATGTGATTAACGGCGACATCGTGATTTCGCTCGATACCGTGCGTACCAATGCCGAGCAGTTTGGCAAGACCTACGATGATGAGCTTCACCGCGTTATCATCCACGGCATCCTGCACCTCTGTGGCATCAATGACAAGGGCCCGGGAGAGCGAGAAATCATGGAGGAGAATGAGAACAAAGCACTAGCCCTGCTCGAAGGTGCTTCTATATTGAAGAAGTAAAGCCCTTCTCTATAATTTGAGGAAGCTAGGTTTCTTCGATTTCAGGTAGAAGTATAGAAAAAACAACTGTTAACTGTTAACCTGTTAACTTTGTTACAGGTTGGCAGTTGACATAATGATAGGAGATAAGATTATGGCAACAGCAATCAAAGCAATACCAACATTGCATGGTAAAGAAGCAAAAGAGTTTTTGCGCCATGCAGAAGAGGCCGAGCGTAACTTTAAGGGATTCAAAAATATCGAAGAACATCCCTTTTGTGTAATGGCTCGCAGCATTTTGGAAAAGGCAGGTATGAGATAAGAAAGGAGGCATTTATGTTTCTGAGTTCACAATGCTTTTTTAGTGAATTGACAGATGACTTATTATCCACCTGTCAACCATTCTCGTGTGGCAATGAAGATCTGGATGATTTTTTCAAGAATGATGCCACACGCTATGCTTATTATTTGATGGGGAAATCATATTGTTTTCGAAAGAATGATGACCCCACCAAAATCGTTTGTGCCTTTACGGTTTCTAATGATAGCATTCGTATTTATGATTTGCCAAGAAGCCGTAAGGATTATATGAAAAGTCTTACGCATCATGAAAAGCCTCTGCGTAGATACCCTGGTATTCTTATCGGTCGTTTGGGCGTAAACAAGGATTTTTGTGGAAAGGGAATAGGCAGTGAAGTCATTGATTTCATCAAGGGTTGGTTTATGTCTCATGACTACAAGTCTGGCTGTCGCTTTGTGATAGTAGATGCAATCAATGCTCCCGAAGTAATCTCTTTCTATCAAAAAAACGGTTTTCAACCTCTGTTTACCTCTGAAGAGCAGGAGTTCTTGTATACAGGAGGAAAGAAGGGGCAACAAATCAAAATGACAACCAGATTGATGTACTTTGACTTGTTGTGGATGAGACAATAGTAATTTGATAATTATTTTTGATTATGTTTAGATTTAAAGTTATACTTCTTTTCTCATTAATTTTAAGTGTTTGCCCAATTATGAGTCATGCGCAATTAAAAAAGTCTGGTTCAATAGAGAGGGTAAAGGGGTTTACAAATGGTTCCGTCAGTTTGATGAAGTCTACAACGGAGAGAGGGGATGTGTATTCTCTAACGTTACGTAATAATTCAAAATTTCATGATGGTGTGAATTTGTTGTTGGGAGATAAGGAAACTGCTGTAAAAAATCTAAAAGACTTTTCTGAAACTTTAAAAACAGCAAAGTCTGGTGAACATTTTGATTTCGAAGTGATGGGACTGACATATACTTTCTTTTATGGTAGCACATTAGGGCAAAAATGTTTTAAGATATGGGCACCTAATAGTGTAAGTTCTGATTATGGTAGGTTGTTTAAGGCAACAATAGATGATATTATCAAATATTTTTCAAACAATGGGGAATAAAGAGTGGATTGCTTTTGCAAATGAGAAAAAATGTAATCACGCAAAGAGCTTGATAAAGAGTGGATTTATTAGTTGGGTAAATACAGCTAATTTTGAAGTAGGAGATATAGTATATTTGTTTATGTCAAATACTAGAAACGTTAGATTTAAAACTCAAGTTGTTGCCGATAATTGTAAGCGTGAGGATTCAGAATATTGGCTCGAGCAAGCTCCTGCGGATATTACTTTTAGATTAAAGTTGGTTGCAGAATATTCTGGAGACCAATTGAATGAAAGTGTTTTGATTAAGCATGGTTTTAAGGGTGGTAGATCACTTCAAACTCCAAGCTATAAGAATGAAAATTTGATGGATTATATAAAGTCAATCTTTTAAAAGTAAAAGGGAGAAACTAACAGGTGTCTGTTGGATTCTCCCTTTTTGTTTCTTATTCTATCGCCTTGATTCTTTCCCGGCATTCTTTTAATATTTCTTTCAGTTCCTCCACGGTAGTGGCTCTCAGCATGGCGATTCTCGTCTGGCGGAAATCGGGAATACCCTTGAAGATAGGGGAGGCGGCCAGGTGGCGACGGGTGTGGAGAATGCCTCTGTACTCGTCGATGCGCTCCACGTTGATGCGAAGCTGCTCCTCCAGGAGGTCAATTTTCTCATCTATGGTTAATGGGGCTGCACCTGTATTGTCCAGATAATCACGTATTTCCTTGAAGATCCAAGGCCTTCCGAAGGTGGCTCTACCAATCATTACCGCATCTACGCCATATCTTTCAAAAGCAAGCTTGGCTTCCTCCGGGGTGGTAATGTCGCCGTTGCCGATAATCGGAATATGGATGCGGGGATTGTTTTTCACCTCACCTATGAGGCTCCAGTCGGCTTCACCCGTGTACATCTGGCTTCGGGTTCTGCCGTGGATGGTGAGCGCCTGGATTCCGCAATCCTGCAACTGCTCGGCAAGCTCGGTGATGATGAGGTTCTCGCAATCCCAACCCAGTCGGGTCTTCACGGTTACGGGCACGTTTACCGCCTTCACCACCTCTCTTGTAATATCCAGCATCAGCGGAATATTCCGGAGCATTCCGGCTCCCGCACCCTTTCCGGCAACCTTCTTCACCGGACAGCCGAAGTTAATGTCAATCACATCCGGCTTCGCCTGTTCCACAATCTTGGCAGCTTCCACCATATCCTCGGTGGTTCTGCCGTAAATCTGAATGCCCACAGGGCGCTCCTCATCGCTTATCGTAAGCTTGCTGACGGTGCTTTTGATGCTTCGCACCAGGGCTTCTGCCGATACGAACTCAGTATAAACCATGGCAGCTCCGAATCGCTTGCAGAGCATGCGAAAGCCAATATCCGTTACGTCTTCCATCGGAGCGAGGAAGAGGGGCTGAGGCCCAAATTCTATATTACCTATTTTCATCTTATTCTTTTTGTTTGGCAAGAGGTGAAAGCTCTTTTCTTTTTTGCGGCTGCAAAGTTAATGCAATTTGGAGACAAAACAAAATAAAACGCAGATATTTTCAATTTTTAAAACGATGATTTTAAGCTTTTGCCCTTACAGGGCGCATTGCTGCTGCTGTTTATAACCCAGGGCGATTGCCCTGGGCTAGGAGCTTCTGCCCTTTCAGGGCGTTCTTTTTGCATTTCTGCCTTTCAGGGCATGTGTTTCTGCCATAGACGTCTATTTCAGCAGATGATACATTCCTCCTGCCAGGGTGCGGATGATTCCCTTCATTTCCAGCGTAAATAGGAGGGAGGTGAGGCGACCGATGTCGATGTTCGATTTCACGCTGATGATGTTGATCTGCAGGTCATTGGTCTTCGAGAGGATATTGATGATGAGCTCCTCTTCGGGTGATAACTCCGGAAAGAGGCTGCGCTCGATGCCCTGCTGCTTGGCTCGCATCAGGGTGGCGTCATCCTGCCAGCGCATATCCTTCACGAAATCCTCGGCACTGGTGATGAGCGTGGCGCCGTTGTTGCGAATCAGGTTGTTGCAGCCCTCGCTGTAGTAATCGCCTATCCTGCCCGGGAAGGTGAAGACGTCCCTGCCGTAGGATTGCGAAATATCGCAGGTGATGAGACCTCCGCCGTGAGCAGCGCTCTCTATCAGGATGCAGGCATCCGACATTCCTGCCACAATGCGGTTGCGGCGCACGAAGTTGATCTTATCTGCATTCGTACGGGTAAGAAATTCGGTGAGCAAACCGCCTTGCTCTATCATCTTAGCTGCCGTTTCCCGGTGCTGACGGGGGTAGAGGTCATCGAGACCATGAGCCAGTACGCCCACGGTTTCGTAGCCGCTGGCGAGGGATTGGCGATGAGCCACGATATCCACACCATAAGCCAGGCCGCTCACTATCAAGATACGAGGGGAGAGCTGCTTCAGGTCGGTGATAAAGCGGCGGATAAGGTCTTCGCCGTAAGGAGTGCAGTGACGGGTTCCCACGATGTTGATGATTCGCTGCTGGTTCAGGTTGGCGTTGCCTTTATAGAAGAGCATGAGCGGCGCATCATCGCAATCCTTGAGTCGTTGCGGATAACGTTCGTCGTTCATCGTTATCGGTTCGATACCATATCTTATGTCGTATTCCAGTTCTTCTTCGGCGCGTTTTCGGGCCTCGTCGCAGTTTTGGATAGCGTTCACGAGTTTATCCGAGGCATCGGGGAGGATGTCTCTGAGGTTGTTCTTATGCTCCAGGATGAGCGTGGCGGAGCCCACCTTTCGGTATAGCTCCAGCATTCCTGCAAGGCTGAAATAGTTCAGCCTTGTTAAGAGTATAGTATTTAATATTTCCTGTTGGTCACCCATAATCTTAAAAAATAATTAGTTATCTCTTCAAGTATTCATACCCAATCCTGCACCTCAGGCATTCCTTCCTGTCGCAGTATTCCTTCTTCAGCTGGATAAGCGCCTGGCTATCCCCGGCGTTCTCCACCTCCAGGCCGCACTGCTGCCACATCCTTACTATGTGGTTATTCTCTGCCTTCAGCTCCTCCAGGAAATCGAAGGCGCGGTCGCAGTATTTCTCCTCACCCCGGTGCCTGCCGTAGGCAAAGAGGATGGGAACCACGGTGTTAATGATAAGCAGATTGAGCGAGAACGGGGAGAGGTGCTTCTCGTTACGGATGCTCGTGCTGCCGAAGGTGTAATGGGTTTCCCAATACTCCGTAACGCTGGTAGAGAGCACCTTCTTCGCCTCCTTCACCGTAGAAGCCTCCAGCAGCTGGCTTAATCCCGCACGGCGGTTATAGTAAAGATTCGCAAGCTGCGAAATGCGGATATGCGGGAAGTTCTGCGGGCGGAGTCGCAGGAATCGCCACAGCTTGTAATCCATCGGCTGCAGCGAGAACTTGTGCGAGAGATAAAGATACTCGTTTCTCAATCTCGCAAAATACCCATCGTTCAGAGCGTCTTTCTGATATCTTTCGGGGATGGTGTTCAGCTCCAGCAATCCTGCCTGCCCCATGAAGATGGCTTCCACCTGGAAGAGGTCGTCTCTGTGATGATCCACCGCCCTCAGAGGCAGTTTCAGCGCCCACTGCTCAAAAGCATCTCCATTGATTCCGAAGCCGTAGTTTCTGGCGAGAGTTACGAAATAGGCGTTCTCCCAGTCGCCGTTGCAGCGGCGCACGCGCTCCTCTATCGCCTCCGTCTTCTGCGAGAGACGCTCTGTTTGCAGAGCACTCATCCACGAATGCACAGTGAGCTTGGTGAGCGATGGAATTATCTGATAGCAAGGGGGATACTGGTCGATGGTGAGCAGCTCCTGATAGTGCTTGAAAACATTCTCGGGGATGTCGAGCTGCATCTGCGTCAACGGGGCACCCTTGGAGTTTCGGGCTTCCGTATCTATGTTGCCGCAGACGTGCAGAATCACGTTGTCGTATCTTTCATCCTTGTCGTGGGCGTGAAGAAACCAGTCGCTCGCCTTGTCGTGAATCTCCACGTTGCCCACCCAGAGAGTTCCGGCAATCTTGATTTTGGCGTTGAAGAAATCGGGCCCTGCATTGCGGTTGTGCAATCCGGGGTCGATGACTTCCACCTGCCTGTGGTCGGTGGTGGAAAGAGGGGAGAGTGGGAAGAGTTTGTGCTTCCACACGTAGTGAAGTAGTTGCTCCATATTGTTTCGGCTTTTATGGTTTATAGGATTGCCTCTTTCGGATCGCAAGTTCTGATGCTTGTTCTTTTGCAGAAATCGCAAGCTTGATGCTTGTCCTTTGATGGTGCAAGTTTTTTCGCTCGTGTGCGGAAGGGGTATTGAAAAATCAGCTGTTAACTGTTAACCTGTTAACCTTGGGATGGGAAATATTTCTCGAATGCCTTGTCGTAATCCTCGCTGTTGCCCAGCTTGCCGTTGATGAGGCAGACGAGTTCTACGGTTGCCTTGAGGCAGAGCTTCTCGTCGCTGGCACGGAAGATGTCCTGATGGAAGATATATCTCACGCCCTGCTTCTCCAGCCACAGACGCGAGAGAAATTCGTCATCGCATTGCAGCGGAACCTTGTACTGCAGGTTCATTCTCGCCACCACAGCATCAACGCCCTTATTGTGCATTTCGGCAAAGCTGAGACCGCATTCCTTCAGGAAGAGATGGCGGGTATGTTCCATGTAGTGCAGATAGTTGGCATTGTTTACAATGCCCTCAATATCGCACTCGTAATCCCTCACTTCCATCTTTGTCTCGAATATGTATTTGCTCATCATTTTCTCTTTTTTAGTTACTAAATGAGGCTAAAAGCCTTAAATCACTGCAAAAATAACCAAAATTTTCTATTTATTATTATAATAACAAGGATTTTTCAAGGTTTTTCGAAGAAAAAATTGTATTTTTGCCGAAACGTTTGGTTCGAAAGAGGAAAGTTTGACCTCACAAAACGCGATGGCAAAGCCTTTCTTACGACCGGACAGGAACAAAAAGTAAAACAAATAAAATTTAGATAAAGATGAAAATTGCTTTGATCGGCTACGGAAAGATGGGACACATGATCGAGGAGATCGCCCTGCAGCGTGGCCACGAAATCGTATGTAAGATTGACGTGAATAACCCTGAGGATATCGACAGTCCTGAGTTCTGCTCTGCCGATGTGGCTATCGAGTTTACCAACCCTACTGCCGCTTACGGCAACTATCTGAAGGCTTTCTCTCACAACGTGAAGGTGGTTTCAGGTTCTACCGGTTGGATGAAAGACCATAAGGAAGACGTGGAGAAACTCTGCGCCGACGGTAAGCAGACCCTTTTCTGGGCGTCTAACTTCAGCATCGGTGTAGCCATCTTCTCTGCCGTAAACCGCTATCTGGCTAAGATCATGAACGGTTTCCCACAGTACTCCGTATGCATGCAGGAAACCCACCACGTTCATAAGCTCGATGCGCCATCAGGTACAGCCATCACCCTTGCCGAGGAAATCATCGACAACATCGACAGAAAGAAGGACTGGAAGCGTGGCGTTACTTATTGGACAGAGGATGGTCATCACGATGAGGGCGATGCTAACATCACCGATGAGGACCTGGTTATCAACTGCGTACGCGATGGTGAGGTTCCTGGAATCCACGCCGTGATGTACGACAGCGATGCTGATATGATTACCATCGAGCATAGTGCCCACTCACGCAAGGGATTTGCTCTCGGAGCTGTTCTCGCTGCTGAGTTCACAGCCAACCATTCCGGTTTGCTTACCACATCAGATTTATTTAAGTTCTAAAAAGACATGATTGACAAGCAGAAACAAAACCTCAATATGAAGGTGCAGTGGGCGAAGTTCGCAGTAGTTCTCGCCCTCTACCTCCTCTTCCTGATATGGGTGAAGAGCTGGCTGGGACTCATCGTGGTTCCGTTCATCTTCGACGTTTACATCACCAAGAAGATTCACTGGCAGTGGTGGAAGGATGAAGAAGGCCCTGTGCGCTTCATCATGAGCTGGGTTGATGCGCTCGTATTCGCCCTCGTGGCAGTATATTTCATCAACCTCTTCTTCTTCCAGAACTATGTGATTCCATCATCTTCTCTCGAAAAAAGTCTCCTCACGGGCGACTATCTCTTCGTGAGCAAGGTAAGCTATGGTCCTCGCATCCCTGAAACTCCGCTCACTATGCCGCTCACCCAGCACACCATGCCGCTGGTCAACGTGAAGAGCTACGTGGAGTGGCCTCACTGGGATTACCGTCGCGTGAAGGGATTGGGCAACGTGAAACTCAACGACATCGTGGTGTTCAACTATCCTGCCGGAGACACCCTCTGCAACGAGGAGCGCTATCAGGCGAATGATTACTATCAGATGGTTTACTCCATCGGCGACCAGATACTGGAGCAGAACGGACAGCAGCAGGATGTTCGTGTATTGAACCCTCTGCAGCAGCGCAGCTACTTCGAAAAGGTATATGCTGCCGGACGCAACTACATCGCCAGCATGCCGGGCGAATATGGCGACATCATCAGCCGTCCTACCGACCGCCGCGAGAACTACGTGAAGCGCTGCGTGGGCTTGCCGGGACAGACCCTGCAGATCAAGAACCGCATCGTTTATCTCGACGGCAAGGCGAACAAGGAGCCTGATAATGTGCAATATACCTATAAGATGAAGCTCAAGGGCGAGTTCCCTATCGACCTTGCCGATGAGCTGGGAATCACCAACGAAGACCTCCTGATGTACAATCAGAGCGGCGTGATTCCTCTCACCAAGAAGGCTTACTTGGCGCTGAAGGCGAACAGAAACCTGGTAGAGAGCATCTCCATCAACACCGATGCAAACTATGGCGACCTCTATCCGCTGAATGCCTATACCGGCTGGACAAGAGACAACTACGGTCCGGTATGGATTCCGAAGAAGGGCAAGAGCATCCAGCTCAACTTGAAGAACCTTCCTATCTACGAGCGCTGCATCAAGGTTTACGAGGGCAACGACCTGAAGGTAGATAGCCAGGGCAACATCTTCATCAACGGCAAGCTGGCGAAGAGCTACACCTTCAAGCTCGACTATTACTGGATGATGGGCGACAACCGCCACAACTCGGCCGATAGCCGCTACTGGGGCTTCGTGCCAGAGGATCACATCGTGGGTAAGCCTATCTTCATCTGGTGGAGCCACAGTCCTGATCATCCGGGCTTCTCAGGCATCCGCTGGAACCGCCTGTTCAACTTCGTAGATAACATCAAGTAACAGAAGCTTTTGAAATCAAGAAAGCAAAGATAGATTTGAAAATCGCAGTTAAGTTCCTAATAGCTTTAGGTTTGTCGCTGCTCCTGGTGTGGGCGGTGCGAACCTATGCCTTCACTGTCTTCACGGTGCCTGCGGGAGGTCTTCCTCCGCAACTGAAAGCTGGCAACCGGGTGATAGTGAATAGGATTGACTGCGATTTTTTCAATCGCGGTGATGTGGTTGTCTTCACCGATTCCGTCACGTATCAGCGCCGCAACCAGCGCCGCAAGATAGTTGCTGAGGCTTATTTCATAGGTAGGGTAGAGAAGCAGCCGGGCGATACGATTCGCATCGATACGGTGCAGTATATCATCCTACGGTGTGCTGCAAGCGCTGCGGCTGCAAGGATTGCCGCTTCTATCTGCTGAAAATGCCTACCGGGCAGCAGGTGGTGCATAAGCATCAGATGATAGGCAAGGCTTACAAGCTGTTTTGAGAATAAACACGTTATTAACTGAACTTTCGCATGTGGTTCAAGAACGGGCTGAAGGCCCAAAAGCTCCTAGCCCAGGGCATCGCCTGGGTATAATGGCAATCAGCAAGGCGCCCTGTAAGGGCAAAAGCTTTAAAATACTGGGCAATGTACAAAGCTTTTGCCCTTACAGGGCGACAAGTTTGTGTCCGTAATTACCCAGGCGATGCCCTGGGCTAAGAGCTTCTGCCCTTTCAGGGCGTGTGGAGCTTACATGCGAAACTTGAGTAAGAATTAATAAATACATAAGAATAAGAATTTGAAAGCATTATTATCTTCCACATATTTCGGTCCCATCCAGTGGTATCAGAAGCTGAACCGCTACGATGAATGCTTGATAGAGCGCCACGAGAGCTTTATCAAGCAAACCTATCGCAACCGTATGATCATCCCGACCACCAACGGCCCCCTCTCGCTCACCATCCCAACGAACCACAACACATCGCTGGCGATGAAGGATATCCGCATCTCCGACCACGCCAACTGGCGCCACGTCCACTGGAATGCGCTCCTCTCCGCCTACGGCGAGAGCCCTTTCTTTGAATATTACCAGGACGACATCCGCCCCTTTTTCGAGAAGAAATACGAATTCCTCTTCGATTTCAACATGGAAACTACCGAGAAGATGATAGAACTTCTCGACATCCGTCCGAAGATTTCGATTACCGACGAGTATATTTTAAGTGAAGAACGAAGAGTGAAGAGTGAAGAATTCGATAGCATTGCTGATCATAAAGTTCAAATCTCAAATCTCAAAGTTCAAAGTATAGTTGATTTCCGCGATGCTATTCGCCCTAAGAAGCCGCTTCCTGATGCTGAATTCGCTCCCCAGCGCTATTATCAGGTCTATGAACAGAAGCACGGTTTCCAGCCGAATATGAGCATCCTGGACCTCCTTTTCAATGAAGGCAACGAGGCGATATTCTACCTATAAATAATAAGGTAGAGTATCGCCTCGCAGTTTTTTGCAGCCTTTAACAGCCTTCTCACTGCCTTCTCGCAGCCTTTAGTTAAAAAAACTAAGTCATAGCTTTCTACCCCAAAACTCATAGCTTTTTGCCTCGTAACTCATTGTTTTTCATCTTTTTCTGTCTTCTATTAAGCCCTCCCGTTGTCATCAATGATGCCTAGGCTCGGTCTTCATAGATGCCCTCTCATCCCCCTCTTTCTCATCATTTTCATCCCCTTGTCCTCATCCCCCTCAACCCTCATTATCCGCATCAGAAGTTAACAGGTTAACAGTTAACACCCCAAAAATGCATACTCCCCCTCCCACACATATATAAAAATAAGTATATATATATTTAATATAATAAGGTACGCAAGGGGGAGGTAGGAAAAAACAGCTGTTAACTGTTAACCCTGTTAACCCCTGCTGCTCCCAGATGCTCTTTTAGGAAATTTAAACATGTATGCTTGGTGGTTTCATTAGAAAACCGTACTTTTGCGGCTGACAACAAACAATATCAAACATAAAAACGACAATGAAGAATCTGAAATTCCATATAGTAGGTCTTACCCACAACGACGTGAAAGGTCATGAGGTGGAATATGCCAAGGAGGCAGAGGGCAGAACCATCTGTCTTGTGCCCGATGACGCCAATCCCTTTGATATGCTGGCAGTGAAGGCTTACGACAAGCAGCTTTTCATCGGCTATGTCTCAGCCCTGGAGGGCGAGGACGTGAGAGCACTCATCATCGCCAGAAAAGACAGAAACCTGCGAACCCGATGCTTGGGAAGCAACAGCAAGGAGGGAGGCGATGAGAAGTCGGGGCTCCAGCTGATTGTTGAGGCACGGGTAGATGTCCCTGATCAGGAGATAGAGCTGGCGCGCAAGGGGCTCTATGAAGACAGTATCTATGACGACTGGCACTATACCGGTCCCATCCTGCCCATCGACAAGCTGACCCGTTTCAGCGATTGCACCATGATGCTGGAAGGCGTCATCGATGACATTATCCTGATTCAGGAGCAACTCTCACTGGAGACTGATTCCAGGGCAGAACTGGAGGCTGAGCTGCGCGACAACCTGGAAGAGGCTAGGGAGCGCCTCGCCTGCTTCCTGGAGATTCAGCGGAGCGATTATTCCCGCGAAATGACCCAGACGAGAAACCGGATTCTCAACAAGCTCTATCTGATAGATGATGAGGAAATCCATCGCATGGGCGAAGTCCTGACTACCGAACTGGGATTCATTACCAGTTCCAGTTATCGTGAGCGCGCTGCCCAGTCGTTCTTCATAGATGCGCCTGTTGCCCTCAAGCAGAAGCAGACGGGCACCTACGATTACGCCGACCAGCTGGACGAGATAGAACGCCAGCTCAAGGCCTTCCCTTTCTCGCTCTACCAGACTTTTAAGGCGGACCCGGTAGATTTCCTCCGTCAGGTGTTCTATAAGCGTGTGCCCCGCAAGAAGATGCTCCAGCTGCTTTCGGGCATCGTGCTGATGATTATGAATGGCAGGGTGAATGATGTGAAGCAGTGGGGAAAACACGGTGATGCAGCATCGCTGGAGGCGATGAAGGCGATGAAGGCGGTGGGTGCCAAGCCTTCAAACGAAGTGAAGAAAGAGAAATTCATGGAACTGGTTGATTTGGTAATTCCGAAGATAGCGGTTTATAAGAAAAAAGGCAGTTCTGAAGTGCTGGTGAAAAGTCAATCCGACTGGTTTCCTGTGTTCCGCCTCTTAAACGGGTGGGGGCTATTCAATATGGGAACTCCTACGGCCTTCTGCAAACATCTGGCCCACCTGTATGAAAAAATACCTCCGGAGAATACGGGGCGTGCTCCGCTCTGCAAATGGAAGGATCTTGCGCAGGTGAAATCTGACCCATTCGAATATGCGGCTCTGGAATGGTGGAAACTTGATTCAGATAAGTTGGGCTCGGTAAGCATAGAAAGATTCAATCATTATTGCGATATTGTGAATGCTTTCAAGAAGATTTTGGGCGAAACAGCCTATTCGGAGAATGTGAACTTGAAGGAAATCTTGCCGAAACAGGTGGATAAGGAAGTGCCAGACTCGGACACCAAGAATGATGACGAGATGACGGCGGAAGATGGTAGCTAGCGGGGTATATTAATACCTCGCTTATACCCCTCCTATACCCTTTGATGATTCTTTATACCTTGTTTTATACCCCTCTTATACCCCTGCTTTTTTATTTCAGGAAAAACTTGTAAGCGGCTATTTTTTTGTTTATCTTTGCATCGCTTTTCGGAAGAGAAGTGGCTGGTTTTCAGTAATCCAGTCATTGTATAACATAAAAATTATTCAAATGGTAAAAAACAATCTTTCTTTTGATGAGTGCAAGCAGATGAGCAGCCGTCTCATCGCCATGAACCCTAACCGCAATGCGAACATGGGTAAGATTTCTACTTATCTTCTCGATTACTACACCGAGCTTACCAAGCAGCCTTGGCTCAGCACCCTCGTAGGTCAGATTCGCGACCTCACCGCCAAGCAGAACCAGATGCTGCAGCAGGTGACTGATGCGGTAGATGCATCTCAGTATGCTAACGAGGATGACCTTGCCTTTGCCATCATCAAGAAGCAGGAGGAGGTGAAGGCGGGCGAGACCTTCAAGCAGCTTGACAAGCAGATTTCCGTCCTCAAGAAGCAGCTGCCGTTCCGCTCTCCTCACTACTTCCACTTCCTGGATGACCACCGTGCCCAGAAGACCATCGACCCAGAGGCTTTCACCTTCCAGACCACCGTGGACATCGACAACCCGGAGGAGGTGGAGACGGCGGTGAAGAATGCCCTGCTGCTGAACGGAATGTTTGATGATGCAGAGGAGAAACTTTTCAGAGAGAAGATTTTCTCTGCCGATGACATCGAGCTTTGGAAGGGGAAAGTGCTTCACGTAGAACGTTCGGCCCGCAACAAGGCGCACATCGACATCCGCATCCCTGTAGGAATGACCATCGCTGAGGCTCAGAGCGCTTTCTGCAAGCTCATCCATGCCACCGAAGACCCTAGCTGCGTTACGCCTGAGCGCATCATCTTCATCACCGATGCCGTGAGCCAGATCTACACTGCCGACGACTGGTACAAGCGACTGGATGAGGAAGCCGTGGCAGAATATCGTGAGGCTTACAGAAAGAGAGGACTGGACATCGATGGCCGTCAGCTGGATGTAGATTCTTCCTCATCATCTTCTGCTCCAACCGTAGATTTCCAGCCTATAGAGAGCGAGGAGGAGAAGGCGAGAAAGGCTGCCAATGCCGCAGCGTATGAGCAGACCTACGAGGGCATTCCTTACGAGGAGATTGTGAAGGAGCTGGCGGCGCAGATTGGTCCTGATCCGGCTCATGGCAACCGCAACAACTTCATCTACAGAGAGGCGCTCTATCTGCGTTACATCTGCAACAACGACCCCGAATGGATCAAGCAGGTAATCCTGACTTATGGCGAGGACGAGCAGAAGGCTTTTGCTGCTGTAGATAGCGCCTGCAAGGTGGCTCAGTCTGCCGTAATGCCCGAAAAGGTGAAGGTGGCGATAGAACTCGCCCGCAAGAATTATCTCGCCAAGCAAGCTACCGAGAAGGCGGGTATCTATGCCGATGTTCCCCCACAGATGCCTGCCAAGCTGCCTAAGCTCATCAAACTGCTCACCAGCAAGGTGCCAGCCGATTTCAAGGCGCCTGTGGCGATGGCGGTCTTCCCTCCGCTGGCTGCTCATCTCAAGGGCGTCAACTTCCGCTACATCGACAATCAGGTGCATGAGGCGGCGATGATGAATCTGCTCGTAGCGCCGATGTCGTCTGGTAAATCGGCAGTAAACGGACCTATCGACAGCATCATCGAAGACCTGGTGGAGATGGATAAGGTGAACCGTCAGAAGGAGCAGGAATGGAAGGACGAGGTGAACACCATGGGCGACAACAAGAAGAAGCCGGTGCGCCCGGAAGACATCTGCATCCGCATCGTTTCGCCCGACCTTACCCGTGCTGCCTACATCCAGCGTCTGGACGATGCGCAGAAGGCTGGCGATGCTTATCTCTACTGCAAGATGGACGAGGTGGACATGCTCAAGAAGTTCAACGACCCTAGCCAGCTGATCCGTCTCTGCTGGGATAATTCAGAGGATGGTCAGGAGCGTGTGGGCACCAAGAGCGTAACCGCCCGTGTAAAGACCCGTTTCAACTGGAATGCTTCCAGTACCATCGCCGTCACGCAGAAGTTCTTCTCGGTTCGTGAAGTAGCTGATGGAGCCGTGAGCCGATTGTCGCTTGCCACTATCTTCCTTCCCGAGTTCGCTCCTTGTCCGGTTGTGGGGAATTATGATGCGCAGTTCAAGTCGCAGCTGGCTCCTTACATCCATCAGTTGAATGCCGCCAGCGGTTCCAAGGAGTGCAGGAAGGTGCGCCAGCTTATCGAGCGCCTGGGCAGTGAGCTTATGGAATTGGCTCAGCTGGCTTATAACAAGCCTTACGCCGAGTTTGCCAAGCGCAGTCTGGCGAATGGTTTCCGCAGAGCGATGGTGCTTTATCTGGCGAATGGCGAGAAGTGGGAGAAGGCGATAGAGGATTTCATCGTATGGAGCGTGAAGTATGATTTGTGGTGCAAGATGCGTTTCTTCGGCAATCAGATGCAGGAGGCGATAGATGCAGACACCCGTTCTATCTATCATGCATCCGGTGTGAGCAATCTTCTGCTCTTCGTTCATGATACTTTTGATAAGGCTGAAATCCAGGAAGTCTGCATGGTTCATGGCACCAAGACGAAGCTTGCCGTCCTTCTATGCACCTGGAAGAAGCGTGGCTTCATCGTGAAGAACGAGGACGGTACCTTCTCGAAGACGGCCAAGTTCATCGGCAAGTATGGTCATTATGGAACGCCTGGAATGGCAGCGTAGGTTTTGTTCTTATTGAGTGTTTTTAAAGGAAAAAAGAAATCGGGCAGTTAACAGGTTAACAGTTAACAGCCCGATTTTCTTTGTCTCTCTTTATTCTTCTTTATTTCTCTTTATTCTTCTTTGTTCTCTTTGTTTCTCTTTATTTTCCAAGATAAGGCTTCAGGATTCTAATCCAGTTCTGGTAGCCTTTTCCGAGCAGATGCAATCCGTCGTTGGTGTAATCCGGGTTCATTTCCTGGGTTCCAGGGGTCACGAATTCAGAGAAGAGGTCGATGTAGGTCAAGCCACGACGGTTGGCGATGTCCTTGATCAGGGCATTGAGGGCAGGAACATCCTTCTTACGGCTCATGTGGGTAACAAACATGTTGAACTTTGGGTTCAGCGGCAGAACGCTCTGCAGATAGAGACGGGTAGAAGGAGATTCGTTCTTGATTCGCTCAGCAATCTCATCAATGTTCTTGGCGATTTCCTCGATGCTGCGGCCGCCGGAGAGGTCGTTAATGCCGATTAAGAGGAAGATTTTGGCTGGCTTGCCTTTGGTGATGACGTGGAGTCGGTCGAGAATGCCATCGGTTCTATCGCCGCTGATTCCACGGTTCTTCACGTGTGGGTTACCAATTAATTCCGCCCATTCACCTCCGTTGGTGATGCTGTTGCCCAGGAAGATGATGTCCTTCTTGCTGGTTGGGAGAACTTCAAAGAGCGTAGCTCTCTGGTCATAAAATGTAGTGTGCTTGCGTCCCTGCGCCTGTAAGGTAGTGCAGGCACAGAGGAGGCAGATTGATAACATGATTTTTTTCATCATAATTTTTATATTAAGTTAGTTATATTTCTACAGAACTTTCGCATGTGGGGAAGTTAAGAGAAGTTAGGGTAGTTAGAGGACAAATGTCCTGCGTTTACGGAAGAAGACTATTGTCTCTTCACTTCCCGAACGACCGTAGGGAGTGATAACTTCTTTAACTTCAATCAATTCCCTCACTTGTGAATCTTGGATTGTTACTTGAAAATCAGGGTGGTGAGCCTGTCTTTGTCGAACAGATCCTGAGCTACAGCTTGAATCTGGGCGGCGGTAATCTCATCCACCTGCTCGTAGAGGCGGTCAACGTTCTTCTCCCAGCCATAATGCAGGAAGCTCTTGCCGAAGTCGAGGGCGAAGTTCTCGCGGTTGTCGCAAGCCACGCCTATCTGACCCTTTATCTGCTTCTTGGCAGCCTTGAGCTGCGCATTGCTCAAAGGCTTCTGCATAAACTTATCCAGCTCCTTGCGAACCAGGCGGAGGCAGCGCTTCACATCGTGCTCATCGCAGCCGAAATAGATGCTCCAGGTGCCCGTGTCGCCATAGGAAACCATCGTGCTTTCTACGGTGTAAACCAAGCCATTGTGCTCTCTGAGGGCGAGGTTCAGCTTGGCGTTCATGCCCGGTCCGCCCAGCATATTGTTGAGCAGATAGAGCGGCATTCGTCGGTCGTCGTTCACATCGTAAGCCCGGGTTCCAATCATCACATGAGCCTGATGCGTATTCTTCTGCACCACAATCGTCTGCCCGGCAATCTCTTCTCCCACAGATGGATAATTTTCAAGTCCCACAGATTTCACAGATGACACAGATTTTTTATTTCCCACAGAATCTGCGAGCGCCCTCCCGATAAGCTTCACCAGCTTCTTAAAATCAATATCCCCATAAGCGAAGAATATTGCATTATCCGGCCGATAAAGTTTCTGCGTGAAGCGCAGCGCATCCTCGGTGGTAAAGCGGCGAACCTGCTCGGCAGTGCCAGAATATTGTGCCCCAGCGGCGAACCCTTGAACAGGATATTCTCTAATTCATCGTAAATCAGTTCGGCAGGCGAATCATTATAGCTCTCTATCTCATCGCAGATTACCTCTACCTCCTTATCTATTTCCGCCTGCGGATAAACCGAGTGGAAGACTATGTCGGAAAGCAGATCCACGGCCCTTGCAATGTGCTCCTTCAGGATGGCGGAGTAATACACCGTGCCCTCCTTGTTGGTATAGGCATTCAGGTCGCCGCCCACGCTCTCCAGACAGTTGAGAATGTGCCACGCCTTGCGGCGCTCAGTGCCCTTGAAGGTGACGTGCTCGCAGAAGTGCGCCAAGCCTTCTTCGCCCGGCTCCTCATTGCGGGTGCCGGCGTTTATCTGATAGCCGCAATACACCACCTTGCTATCCGAGGCAGGTGGATGATGCGGAGTCCATTATCTAATGTATAAGTATTGTATTTCATTTCAAGGTGCAAAGTTACATTGAAAATGTAATGAATCCAAAAAAATGGGCATTTATTTTGCATTATCGCCAAAAAGAATTATCTTTGCCCCCAAAAAATATAAATAGAGACATAAAACAATGCGTAAGGTTATAGGAATAGGAGAGACCGTGCTTGATATCATCTTCAAGAACGGCAAGCCGATAGAGGCTGTACCGGGTGGCTCATCGTTCAATGCAGTCATCTCGTTGGGACGTTCGGGCGTGAACGCTTCGTTTATCAGCGAGGCGGGCAACGACCGTATTGGTGAGTATGTGATTCAGTTTCTGAGAGATAATGGGGTGAATGCCGACAACGTGAGCATCTTCCCGGAATCAAAGTCGCCGCTCTCGCTGGCGTTCCTCGACGAGAACAACAATGCCGACTACATCTTCTACAAGGACCATCCCCACGACCAGCTGGAGTTTGCCACTCCGGAAATCAATCCTGGCGACATCGTGCTCTTCGGTTCGTTCTTCGCCCTGAATCCTGTGGTTCGCCCTCAGGTGGCAGGTTTCCTGGAGTACGCCAAGAATCACGGCGCCATCCTCTATTACGACATCAACTTCCGTGCTTCTCATCAGAACGAAATCATGAAGATTACGCCTAATCTGATAGAGAACCTGGAGTTTGCCGATTTCGTGCGTGGAAGCCACGAAGACTTCGGAATCCTCTATAAGAAACCGGAGGCTGACAAGGTGTATAATGCTGAAATCAGTTTCTACTGCAAGAAGTTTATCTGCACCCAGGGCGCTGAGCCTGTAGAGGTGAGAGCCGAGAACGGCTTTGCCAAGAGTTATCCTTCGGAGAAGATGAAGCCGGTGAGCACCATCGGAGCCGGCGATAACTTCAATGCCGGTTTCGTATTCGGACTGATCAAGGATGGAATCACCCGCGAGGATATCGACCGTGGATTATCTGAGGCGCAATGGGACAGCCTCCTGAAGAGCGCCCAGGAGTTCTCCACCGAATGCTGCAAGGACATATACAATTATGTTTCCAAGGAATTTGGAGAAGAAAAGAAGAAGGAATTATAAAAATATAAGGATATGACAGAAATTACAAACAAGATTTATTACGTAGGCGTTAACGACCGCAACAAGCATCGTTTTGAGGGCCTCTGGCCTTTGCCTAACGGAGTGAGCTACAACTCTTATATCATTGACGATGAGAAGGTAGCGCTGGTAGATACTGTAGAGGTAGATTTCTTCACCCAGTTCCTCGAGAACATTCACGAGGTGATTGGCGACCGCGAAATCGATTACCTCATCATCAACCACATGGAACCTGACCACAGCGGCTCCATCGCCCTCATCAAGAAATATTACCCTAATATCAAGATTGTGGGCAACAAGAAGACCCTGGGAATGCTGGAAGGCTTCTATGGCGTTACCGACGATGTGGTAGAGGTGAAGAATGGCGAAACCCTCTCTCTGGGCAACCACGAGCTGAGCTTTGTTCTCATCCCTATGGTTCACTGGCCAGAGACGATGGTTACCCTGGATGCGAAGAACAAGGTGCTCTTCTCGGGCGATGCGTTCGGCTGCTTCGGAGCGCTGAATGGCGGAATCATCGATACGGAAATCAACTGCGAGACTTTCTGGCTGGAGATGGTTCGCTACTATTCAAACATTGTGGGTAAGTATGGAATCCCTGTTCAGAATGCGTTGAAGAAGTTGGCAGGCGTGGAGCTGGATTACATCTGCTCAACCCATGGTCCGGTTTGGCACGAGCATATTGAGAAGGTTATCGGCATGTATGATAAGATGTCGAAGTACGAGACGGAGCCGGGCCTCGTTATCTGCTACGGCACCATGTATGGCAACACCGAGCGTATGGCAGAAATCATCGCCCGTGCAGCAAGCAAGGCAGGCGTGAAGAACATCGTGATGTATAATATCTCGAAGACTCACCACAGCTATATCCTGCGCGACATCTTCCGCTACAAGGGTCTCATCGTGGGTGCTCCAACCTACAATGCCGGTCTTTATCACGAGATGGAGGTTCTCCTCTCCGAGCTTGCCAATAAGGACGTCAAGAACCACCTTCTTGGCTGGTACGGTTCTCATTGCTGGGCAAGCAAGGCTGTGGCTAAGATTCAGGAGTGGAACGAAACCAAGCTCCACTACGAGCCAGTGGGCGAGCCGGTGGATATGAAGCAGGCGATTACTCCAGAGGTGAAGGAGCAGTGCGAGGCGCTGGGTAAGGCGATGGCTGAGAAGCTGCTGGCGGAATAAAAGTTTAAGGGCGGAAGAACAACTGGGGGTTAACAGAGTTAACAGTTAACAGTTGTTTTTCCGCTCTTTCTTTGTTTAAATACCTTTAAATATTTCGTGTAAATTACGATAAAACTTGGTGAAGTTGTGTAAAAAGCGTATATTTGCGACAGAAAACCGTGTCTTGACACAAAAAAACGTCATAAAACTATGTATTTTGAACGTAAAGCATACTTGAAAGAACTCATCTCGGCAGAAGGCAATGGGATGATAAAGATTATCACCGGCATTCGCCGTTGTGGTAAATCCTTCCTTTTGTTCAACATCTTCCGCAAGCATTTGCTTGAAAGAGGTGTTGCGGAAGATCATATCATACAAGTAAATCTTGAAGACCGTAGAAACAAGAAACTCCGTGATCCTGATGCTTTGCTGGAACATATCGATGCTTTGATGAAAGATAAGGATAGGTATTATATTCTCTTGGATGAGGTTCAGATGGTGAAGGAGTTTGAGGATGTGCTCAACTCTTATCTCCATGTGGAAAATGCCGAAGTGTATGTTACTGGTTCCAATGCCCGATTTTTATCGAAGGATGTGATAACTGAATTTCGTGGTAGAGGTTGGGAAATCCGAATCCATCCACTGAGTTTTGCCGAATACTACGAGGTGGTAGGAGGAGAGGAGCGTCAAGCCCTGGAAACCTATTATCTTTATGGTGGATTGCCTGCTGTGGCGCAGATGGAAACTCCGGAAGCGAAACAGAACTATCTTCGAGAGATTTATGAGACGGTTTATCTGAAGGATGTTTTGGAGCGTAATCGCCTGAAGAATTCTGATGGGATGCGCGAGTTGGTGCGCCTTCTGGCTTCTACGATTGGTTCTTGTACGAATGTGCAGAGAATTTCTAATACGTTCAAATCTGTTGGAGGAGTGGAAATCGGTACTAAAACTATTGGCAGGTATCTGGAGAACCTGCAGGATTCCTTCATCATCAGCGAGGCTTTGCGCTATGATGTGAAAGGACGCAAATATATTGGTACTGGTACCAAGTATTACTTCGAGGACATCGGTATCAGAAATGCCGTGGTAGATTTCCGGCAGATAGAATACACTCATATTATGGAGAACGTGGTTTATAACGAATTGCGGAAGCAGGGTTATACTGTGGATGTGGGATCGGTGGCAAGCTTCAAGCGGGATGAGAATGGCAAGCTGCAGCGTAGGAATCTTGAGATAGATTTCGTGGTGAACCGTCATGATGAACGCCTCTATATCCAGTCGGCTTATGCCTTGCCTGATAAGGAGAAGGTAGATCAGGAGCAGGCTTCTCTTTTGAATGTAAACGATGGCTTCCGCAAACTGATAATCGTAGGGGATAGGTATCGTTCGGGTTATAATGAAGAAGGCATTCTGATGATGAGCCTCTCCGATTTCCTTTTGGGGAAAGAAAATAAGGGATAGATGGTCTTGAAGAAAATATCAAGAGCGGAAGAACAACTGGGGTTAACAGAGTTAACAGTTAACAGTTGTTTTTCCGCTCTTTCTCCTTAAATGCACATTTTTGCCAGTTCTTCCAGGTTATCCGCCACTTCAATTACATCCCGCCAATTGCCACGAATTACCCCCTTATCAGCCATGTCATCCAGCAGGGCGATGGTGGAGTTCCAGAAGCCTTTCATGTTGTAGAGAATCACCATCTTGTGATGGTAGCCGATGGTGTGGGCGGCGGCGATGGTGAAGATTTCATCCAGGGTGCCGATGCCGCCAGGAAGGGCTACGAAGATGTCGCTCTGGGCAAGCATCAGGTCCTTGCGGTCGCTGAGATTATCACACGGGATCTCGATGTCGAGGTCAGGGAAGGTTCTGCCGCCTCGCTCTACAAGCGTAGGAACCACACCGATGGTTCTGCCGCCATTCGCCTTTACAGCCTTGCCGATGCAATCCATCAGTCCGGAGTTGCAGCCGCCGAAAACCAGGTCGTGCCCGTTCTCAGCCATCCACTTTCCCATCTCTTCTGTCATCGTGAAGAAGTCGGGGTCGATATTCTTATTTGCTGAACAAAAAACTGCTATTTTCATATCTTTATTTTCTATTTGATGATGTCTTATCTGTTGTTTATTGATGTTTAGGCAAAGGTACGCAAAAAAATCGAGATTATTGGGCTCTTTTTGCGGATAATTTCTTAATTTTGCAAACAATAACTAATCTTATAAACAGGAAGATAGATTTCTTATCGACAAACCTCACATCGCTCCCTCGCCTGTCCGAAACCGATGCTCTTCATCAATGGCACAAAAGACAAGCTCTTTCCGGTACCTGGCGTAAAGGATGCTTTCGCAGAAATGCACAAGGTTTGGAAGAGTCAGGGAGCTGATAATCTGCTGGATACGGAACTTTGGGACATTCCTCATTCCTGCGGTTTGAAGGCGCAGGAGAAAATGCTGGAGTTTCTGGATAAGAATCTGAAATAGGGGTTAACAGTTAACAGCTGTTTTTCTGTACCTTCTCCTCTTAAATATCAAAAGTTTACTTGTGTACTTATTCCATCACTCCCGATTATGTGGCTTGGTTAATCAAGCGCAGGGAGTTGTTCAAGCAGGCAACAGGAACGAAGAAGACTCTCCATCTAACGATGATAACTTCGTATGGTGTGGAGCATAATGCCGGTTGGCAAAACATTCAGAACGAGGTGGTGCTGGATGATTTGTTCAAAGTAGAATAGATAAAGGGCTTTTGTGGCTGTTGTGTGCCCTCACACAACAGAATCTTTATGTTTCTTGAAAAAAATAATCGGAAATGATACGACTATCCGATTATTTTCATTACCTTTGCACGCAGATACCCGTTCGCTCACGCCGAGTTGATGCTTTTCTTCCTTTTTTATAGAGAGATGGTTGAGACGAGGACTTGGGAGGGTAGAGGTGTCGTGACATAATATAGAGCGTTTACTTGGCGCTTTGTTCTAGACTGATTGAAACTTCGCAAACTTCAAGGATTGTCATGAGCAATGCAACGGTAGATGCCCTCGGGATGTGTTTTAGCCACATCCCTTTACTGGTATGGCTTATTGCGACAAGTGATAAGTCTTATATCCGTATAGGGGAAAGTGTACACATATCGGCGTGGGCTTCGACGTTGCTCGTTCAACAATCCTGGGCAATGCGAAGGCCTCAATCAGTGGGACGAGTAACGAGGAGATCCCACGCTTTCCGTTTATTTTATTCGCTAACCTTGGGATGATGGGTTGGTAAGGAAAGGAATATAAATGTTTAGATTGCAAATCAGTCCTTATCAAGGTACAAACCAGGGTGAGGTGATAGCTTTAGGCGAAGCTTCTGAAGCGAAGTTTAAATTTATCGGAGAACTTGATGGAAACAAGGCGATGAAAGGTGCCGTGTTTCAGATTGTGTCCCCAACAGAAAAGTTATTAATTTGGAATGGTGCTGTAAACGACACTGGCTTGGAAAAATTCTTTCAAGAAAGTGGGTTGCAAGATAAACTATTCAGAAAAATACAAGGTACTAAAGTTGATGGGTTAGCAAGAATGATTTCTTCTTCTGATAGATTTGTTTTTACAAATAGTGATGTGGTTTCTGTTGGAGGAGACGTGTTCTCTTTTGAGGGGCTCTTAACAATTCGTGATGATAAAAGAGGAGTTCTATCAATTACGGGAAGAATGATAGTACAGGGTAATAATGTTTCTGAAGTATCAGAAGTAGAAATTAATAAAGATTAGGCTTATGAAAACAATGAAATTGAAAGGATTATTTTTGTGTTTAGTGTTTCTTTTGTGCAACGCTACAAGCCATGCTGCTGATGATTTGATAACTCGGCAAGTTACAATCAAACTGGATAAGGCTGGTACATTACCAGACAAGATTGGAAGTAGTAAGAAGTATAAGATTACGAATCTGAAGATTGTAGGTGAAATAAATGGTACGGATTGGCGTTTGATTCGTGATATGGCTTCTGAGGATGATTACGGCCGTACCAAAGGAAAGCTATCTACATTAGATTTGTCTGATGCTAAAATTGTAGGTGGTGGAAATTCGTATATTAATATTGATGGCGATTCTTATTATACCTCTAATGATAAGTTGGGCAATTATGCTTTTTATGATTGCGGTGTTTTGACTAACTTGACTATCCCTTCCAGTGTTACTTCGATAGGTGAATCAGCTTTTAGATATTGCCGTGGTTTGACTAGCTTGACTATCCCTTCCAGTGTTACTTCGATAGGTGAATCAGCTTTTGAATATTGCCGTAGTTTGACTAGTTTGACCATCCCTTCCAGTGTTACTAAGATACGGCATTATGCTTTTAGATATTGCAGTGGTTTGACTAGCTTGACCATCCCTTCCAGTGTTACTTCGATAGGCATGTATGCTTTTAGTGGTTGCTGTGTTTTGACTAACTTGACTATCCCTTCCAGTGTTACTTCGATAGGCTCGTACGCTTTTGAAGGTTGCAATGGTTTGACTAACTTAACCATCCCTTCCAGTGTTACTTCGATAGGATGGAATGCTTTTAGTGATTGCAGTGGTTTGGCTAGCTTGACCATCTCTTCCAGTGTTACTTCGATAGGTGAATCAGCTTTTAGTGGTTGCAGTAGCTTGACAAATCTATATTATATAATAGATGATGAATTTGAGACTTATTTGTCGAAAGGTCATCCTTATATAGGCGTAAATTGTGGAATTGAGTATTATCTGAATGATAAGAAAATAACATCAGTAGTAATACCTTCAACTATTACAGAGATGGGAAAATATGCCTTTCAGAATTGTAGAGATTTGACCTCTGTTTATATTAGCTGGCCAACTCCAATCTCTGCTGGCTCTGCATTTTCAGGTGTAGGTATAAGTAAGTGTACATTATATGTACCACAAGGAACAGAACAAGACTATTGGCTTGCTGATGTTTGGGGCGATTTTGGAAATATTGTAGAATATGATCCTACAGGAATCGACAGGGTAACAACCTCTACCGATGCCAAGGAACTCTCTCGCTATTCTGTAAATGGTCAGCAATTGTCTGCTCCAGCCAAGGGCTTGAACATCGTGAAGTATAGCGATGGTAGTGTGAAGAAAGTTGCTGTTCAATAGTTTCGGCTAACGAACGCAATATAATGATAGATTCAAGTAATTTTGTAGATGAGTAAGTTAATTAAAATTTTTAGCAAGTATGTGGAATACCATGTTTTTGTTAATTTTGATTTGCTGTGTACGCGTGCACATCAACGTCAATCTTTAAGCGAAAGTTTGCTTTTCCCTCTTTGGATATTCTAGAACACTCGAAGAGGAAAGAATTATTAAATCAATCATCATTGGGAGTGAAGCCTGCTAACTCCCTCTTATCAGATCAGTAGGTAAAGAATTCTTTTGGGCACGAGTAATCGTGCCCTTTTTGATTTCTAATCTGTCTTATATCTTAACTTTTTGTCTTTTATTTCCCCAAAAGTATGTTTTTTTTCGAGATTTGGGGATTTTGACGACAAAATATTGTATCTTTGCACTGTTTATTTAACGCACATTAATTTAACGGCTGTTACATTATGAAGTTTTATGATCGGAAAAAGGAGATAGAGATACTGCGCAGGAACTGGGAAAAATCGGCTGAGCATTCCCTTTTCACTGTAATGATAGGCAGAAGGCGTATCGGAAAGACGCTTCTCTTGCTCAAGACTGAGCAAGAGCAGAAGATGCTGTATCTATATGTGTCGAAGGACAATGAACGTGTGTTGGTGGAGAAATTCCAAAAGGCAGCAGAGGAAGTGCTGGGACTTCATGTATATGGTAGAATGGAGACTTTTGCACAGTTCTTCGAGCAAATCATGAAGTATGGAAAGGAACATCATTTTACCATCGTCTTCGATGAGTTCCAAAACTTTTTGAAGGTAAATCCAGCCATCCCAAGCCATATTCAGGACATTTGGGATAGATACCACGAATCAACAATGGTCAATCTCGTGGCTTGTGGCAGCATCTATAGCATGATGCACAAAATCTTCGATAACGATGACGAGCCTCTATATGGCAGGAAGGATTGCGAGATAAGGCTCAAGCCATTTAGGATAAGCATTATCAAGGAAATCTTGCATGACTATAACCCCAACTATACTTCTGAAGATTTGCTTTGCCTGTATATGTTGACTGGTGGTGTAGCTAAATACATCGCCTTGCTGATGGATGCAGGAGCGACCGATAAAGAGAGTATGCTCCGCTGGGCAACAAGCTCGGAAAGTCCTTTTATCACAGAGGGTAAGGAAATTGTGTTGTCGGAGTTTGGCAAGGATTATGCCAATTATCTCAGTATCTTGCAGCTGGTGGCTGGGGGAATGACAGTTCAGAACCAGATAGATAATATCATCGGCAAGAATACGGGTACCTATCTGAAGCGACTGGAGGAAGACTATAACTATGTGAGCAAGTTGACACCGATGTTTAGCAAGCCTGGCAGTAGAAATCTCAGGTGGAGTGTTGAAGATTGCTTCCTGCGCTTCTGGTTCCGTTTCGTCTTGCCTAATCAAACTTTGATAGAAACGGAGCGCAACGACTTGCTCTTGGAAATCGTGGAGCGAGATTACAATGACTATACGGGGCTAGTACTGGAACAATATTTTCGCCAAAAGATTGCTGAGGAAGAGCGTGTTACCTTGGTCGGAAATTATTGGGATAGGAAAGGAATGAACGAGATAGACCTTATCGCACTCAACGATATTGACAAGACGGCATTGGTGGCAGAAGTGAAGCGTAATGCCGACCGATATAATCCTAAACTCTTACAGGAGAAATTTGAATCGATTCGTAGTAATTTCGGAAAGTATAACGAAGTGCAGCTGATAGGCTTGTCTATGCAGGATATGTAAGGCAGAAGTGTTTTGCTTGTATCTTCATTCCATTTACTCCCGATTATGTGGCTTGGTTAATCAAGTGCAAGCAAATTTTAAATTAGTGATTTTGGAATAACTAACTGAGAAATTACTAAAAATAAAAAAGAGCGGAAGAACAACTGGGGGTTAACAGAGTTAACAGTTAACAGTTGTTTTTCCGCTCTTTCTTCTCTAAACTTTTGAATATTCTGTATGATTTTACCACAATTCTGCTGGCGACAGATCCTTGTCTTTTCTGCCCATCAGATAGTAATCGGCAAGGAACTGAAGGTTTGCCTGGGTAATCTTCAAGCCTGCCTCCCTGATGTATCGGCTGGTGAAGATATTGGCGTCAGGCAACATATTATTCTCTATCAGCTTGCACACAATCTCGTATGGGAATGGGCGGCCATTGCCGCTGATGATTCCGAAGCTGTCATCCTCAGCGCGCTCAGCGTTGTAGTAAGGATTCTCAGGCGAAGCGATGCAGTGGGCGAGGCCGAAACTGATATTGATACCCGTATAAGGACTTGCGCTCACGATGATGCCTTTTTCGTATTTCTGTGGGAATCGGATATCCTTAGGCAATTCGAATTCTATCTCATTGAGGAACTCCTTCAGGGTCTTCACATCCTCCAGGAAGATGAACTTGTCGCCATAATCCTTTGCCTTCAGCAGGTTGTAATCGTGGATAGCCTTCTCGCGATCTACGCTCGCCTCCATCTTCTCAATCTTCTCCTTGAATTCCTTGTCCTCCCAAAGCTTGTGGGTAGCATTTCTGCCGTAATCTTCTCAAGCCACTCTAAGGAAGTAAGCGCCAGAAGATTGCTTCTGCTGGCAATGGTCATCTCCATCTGTACGGAGTAGGCCATAGGCTCTGTAAGTCCCTGAGGAGAATTTGCCATCTGCTGGAGAGCGAACTGCAGGCGCTGGCGATTGCCCACATTGAAGTAGCAGCCATAGTGGAACCAAGCCAACGTGTCGCGGCGGTGGATTTCGTCGAGCTGCTTCTCTTCTTCTTCATTCTGATTCTCCAGTACAGGCATTTCGCTCAGATAGGTAATCAGACGCTCATTCTCAGGCGCAGTCTCATATTCCTTGTCGAGCAGATTATAGGCAAGCTTGGCAGCCAGCGTCATCGTACTGAAGAGGAAAGGAACGGCTTCCTGAATGTAGGTGCTCTGCTGGTAATGGTGCCAGCACAGGAACTTGATGTCGGCGAAGTTGATTTCTTCCGGATCGTAGGCTGGAACATCTTCGTTCAGGGTATTCGGAACGAAATCGTCCTCGTTCTCATAGAAAGGAAGGTAGGAACCGTAGCGCTTCTTGCATTCCGCAGTAAACGTCTTCCAGATTCCTGCGCCGGAAATCACATCCTCAAAGTAGCCCGCAATGCTGAGTGCAAGCTGCTTGGCATCCTCCACATTCTTAAACTGATGGGTGAAGCACGCCTCGTCGAGGGCGTGGTATATTTCGTTAGCCAGTTCTGTATAGTACTGATCTACTTCGTTTGGTTTCTCGTATGGATGCATTGCCATCCAATCCTGGGTGAAAATTACCTTTTTCATTTTTTTCGATTCTTTGTTATTCGAGGTTAAGCGATGTCGTTGTGACGCGATATTCGTTCTTCTCGGTTGATGTTTATGATTCTTGTTAGCCAGTTCGGAGCAATATTGTCCGAATTATCTGTAAAGATAATGCAAAGATAATGAATTCTGCGCAAAAAATGCAAGAAATTCGCAGTTTTTTCGTATCTTTGCACCCGAATTTAGGCAATCTTAATAAATGCGTACGATTGCCGCAAGCGTTTCGGAAGGATTTTGCACCCTAATTCATGGCTGGGAGGGTGAATTCGGCCTTCCATTTTGATTATAATGAATTAAGGTTAAAAAGATTTGAAGACATTTGAAGAATTGGGCGTGAGCGAGGAGATTCGCCGTGCCATCGAAGAGCTTGGATTTGAGAATCCAATGCCAGTTCAGGAAGAAGTAATCCCATATTTGCTTGGTAATAAGAACGACGTGATTGCGTTGGCGCAGACCGGTACGGGTAAGACTGCATCTTACGGTATTCCGGTAATCCAGAAGACTGATGCTAGCAGCAAGCAGACACAGGCTATCATCCTCAGTCCTACACGTGAGCTCTGTCTCCAGATAGCAGACGATTTGAACAGTTTTGCCAAGTACATCGACGGTTTGCATATTGCCGCTGTTTATGGCGGTACCGACATCGGAAGCCAGATTCGCACCCTGAAGCATGGTGTGCAGATTATCGTGGCTACCCCTGGCCGTCTGCTCGATTTGATTAATCGTGGCGTGGCTCAGTTGGAGAACGTGAACAACGTGGTACTTGATGAGGCTGACGAGATGCTGAACATGGGCTTCTCTGAGAGCATCAATGCCATCTTCGAGAACGTTCCGGAAGATAGAAACACTCTGCTCTTCTCGGCTACCATGAGCAAGGACATCGAGAAGATTGCCCTCAACTATCTGCACGACCACAAGGAAATCGTGGTGGGTTCGCGCAATGAGGGTGCTGAGCATGTAAACCACATCTACTATCTGGTAAATGCCAAGGATAAGTATCTCGCCCTGAAGCGCGTGGTGGATTTCTATCCACGCATCTTTGCGATTATCTTCTGCCGCACCAAGCTGGAGACTCAGGATATTGCGGATAAGCTCATCAAGGATGGTTATAATGCAGAGGCGCTGCACGGCGACTTGAGTCAGCAGCAGCGTGACCTCACCATGCAGAAGTTCCGCAACCATACCGTTCAGTTCCTGGTGGCTACCGATGTGGCTGCCCGTGGTTTGGACGTAGATGATCTGACTCACGTTATCAACTATGGTTTGCCTGATGATGTGGCAAGTTACACCCACCGAAGTGGTCGTACGGGTCGTGCCGGAAAGAAGGGAACATCCATCTCTATCATCCATACCAGAGAGAAGTTCAAGGTTCGCCAGATAGAGAAGCAGATTGGCAAGGACTTCGTGGATGGCGTTTTGCCAACCCCAGAGGAAATCTGCAAGAAGCAGCTCTTCAAGACCATGGACGACATCATGAAGACCGATGTGGATGAGGATCAGATTGAACCATACATGGCTGAAATCAACCGCCAGTTTGAGTACATCGACAAGGAGGACATCATCAAGAAGATGGTAACCATCACCTTCGGTAAGTTCCTCGATTACTATAAGAATGCTCCTGAGATTATCAAGCCGGAAACAGGCAAGGGTTCCCGTGGCGGCGAAGGTCGTGGAAGCCGTGGTGAAGGCCGTGGCAAGGTTTCCAATGGTCGCAGAAAGCATGAGACAGAGGCTGGTTTCAAGCGCCTGTTCATCAACCTGGGTAAGGCTGATGGTTTCTATCCGGGCGAAATCATGCAGTATCTGAACAAGCACGTGAAGGGTCGCCAGGAGGTGGGTCACATCGACCTGCTGAGTAAGTTTGCCTATATCGAGGTGCCTGAGGAGGATGCTAAGCGCGTGATGAAGGCATTGAACGGTACTGAGTACAAGGGCAGAACCGTAAGATGTAACGATGCTGATGAGGAAGGTCATGGCAGAGCAGCCCGTGGCGGTCGCAGTTCTGAGGGCAGAGGCGCCCGTTCTTCAGAAAGAGGAGGTCGTAGCTCGGAAGGTCGTGGTCGCAGAGGTTCTTCTGATGATGCAAGAGACTCTCGTGGAAAGGGAGGACGTGGAAGCCGTGGCGAATCTCGTGGCGGCAGAAAGTCTCGCCCTCAGGAGGATACAGGCGATTGGCGCCAGTTCTTCCAGAACAACGACAACGTGAAGTTCAAGGGTGAGGAGCCAAACTTCGAGGAAGAAGGTTGGGCTCGTCGCAGACCTAAGAAGAAGTAAAGCATAGTGGCTTTTTTCATAAATCATATTTTGCGGTAAAAATACAGCAATTTCTTTGGTAAATTGCGGTGTTTTTACCGCAATTTTTGTATATTTGCAGCCGTAAACATCAAATTTATTGTATCTTTATACGCAATTTTAACCCTAAAAGATATTCTGTAATAAGTTAATGAAGAAAACTATTCTTATCGCTTGTCTGGGACTGGTAAGTCTGGGCTTGCAAGCACAGAGCATTTCGCTCGCTGGTGAATGGAATGTAGAGTTGGGAAAGAGCGGTAGTGCTTTTGCCAAGAATAAGCGTGCCTCGCAGGGTGAGGTGAAGCGAGCCATCCTTCCCGGTACCATCGATACGAACCGTCTGGGATTCGCTCCGAAAGATACGATGGAGACTACGCATCTTACGAGACTCTATGCCTATAAAGGAGCTGCAAGATATTCCAGAACCATCAATATCCCGAAGGATTGGAAGAAGAAACCGGTGGAACTCTTCCTGGAGCGTACCCGACCGACATGGGTGTATGTGGATGGAGAACTGGTGGATTCCTGTAACTTCGTCTCTACTCCTCAGCGCTATCTTCTACCAAAGAAGGTGAAGCCGGGCAAGCATCTCCTGGAAATCGTGGTGGATAATGGAAGAGGTGTGCCTGATCAAGTTTACGGCTCTAGCCATGCTTATACGGAAGATACGCAGACCAACTGGAATGGAATTATCGGAAGGATAGAACTCCAACTTGTCAGTTCAGTAGAGAGCAAATCTGCAGAAACTCTAACAGGAACAATCCCTAGCCGTTCTGTAGCTTCTCCTTCCGCCCTTCAGATGCCTGATTTCGCAAGGGATTTCCATATTGAGGGTGCTCACTTTTATGCCAATGGTCATAGGATATTTCTTCGTGGCAAGCACGATGCGGCTGTATGGCCGCTGACGGGACATGTGGAGATGAGCGTGGAAGGCTGGATGAAATATCTCGGAATCTGCAAGGAGTATGGAATCAATCATGTGCGCTTTCATTCCTGGTGCCCACCGGAGGCGGCTTTCGTGGCAGCGGACAGTCTGGGAATCTATCTCCAGCCGGAACTTCCTTTCTGGGGTTCTTTCGACAAGAAGGATGAAAGGCTGATGGCGTTCCTGCATCAGGAAGGCGAGAACATCCTCAGAGAATACGGTCATCATCCTTCTTTCAGAATGATGGCGCTGGGTAATGAACTCTGGGGCGACATCGACAAGATGAAGGAGTTTGTGGATGATTTCCGCAAGATTGCGCCCGATAAATACTATACCTTCGGAAGCAATTACTATCTCGGTTATCAGGGAATAAAAGAAGGAATGGATTACTTCACCACTTGTCGAATCGGAGGTGAGGGATGGGGCAAATACAATACCCATACCCGTGGTTCCTTCTCGTTTGCCGACGCTTACGATGGAGGAATGATCAATCATTTCCATCCTAATTCTACGATGAACTTTGATGAGGCTTGCGATAAGGCAGGAATCCCAATCATCTCTCACGAAACAGGACAGTTTCAGACCTATCCTGATTATCGGGAGATGAAGAAATACACCGGAGTGCTTCATCCTTATAACTTTGAAGTGTTCCGTCGCAGGCTGGCTGCAGCCGGAATGCTCTCGCAGGCAGATGATTTCCACAAGGCTTCGGCTTATGGAGCGTGAAACTCTATAAAGCCGATATAGAGATGGATTTGAGAACCCGGAATATGGCGGGCTTCCAACTGCTCGATATTCAGGATTATCCCGGTCAGGGAAGTGCTTTCGTAGGCATTCTCGATGCTTTTATGGAGAGCAAGGGAATTACTACGCCCGAGGAATGGCGCCAGTGGTGTTCGCCTGTAGTTCCTCTGCTGGAAGTGGAGAAATTCTGCTTCGAGGACGGAGAGAAGATTCAGGCTAAGGTTAAGGTTGCCAACTATGGCGGTTCTTCGCTGAAGGGCAAGAAACTGAAATGGCGTCTGGCTGAGGATGAGGGAGTATTGAACATCTTTTCATACGATGAAGGTTTGGTGGATGTGGGTGAACTGAATGGTGTTTTCCACGTGCAGAAACCTACCAAGCTGCTTCTTACATTAAACATTGAAGGAACTGAGGCGAGAAACTCCTACGAACTTTGGGTTTATCCGAAGAAGGCTTTGGAAAAGAAGGGCGTCATCATTGCCAGAGATTTGAACCAGGAAGTAGTGAAAGTCTTGGAAAAGGGTGGAAAGGTGCTTTGGATGCCTACGGCTTCCAGCCATTTTGTGGCTGCCGATGATAAGGCTTTGCAGTCAGATAATTCGGTTTTGCAGTCAGATAACGCTACTCCTTATACTGTTGGCGGACTCTTCCAGACCGATTACTGGAACTATCGCATGTTCAAGACCATCTGCGAGAACAACAAGAAGAAGGTTTCTCCAGGAACTCTGGGCATTCTGACGAATCCGGAACATCCGATATTCAAGGGATTCCCTACGGAGATGCACACCAACTGGCAATGGTTCCCGGTTATCAAGGAATCGCATCCGCTGGTGCTTGACAACTTCGCCAAGGATTATCGCCCTATAGTTCAGGTGATAGATAATATTGAGCGGAACCATAAACTTGGCTTGGTGATGGAATGGAAGGTGGGAGCCGGAAAGCTCCTCGTCTGCATGAGCGATTTGGAGAAGGCAGCCAAATATCCGGAAGGCAAGGCTTTCTATCAGAGTGTAATTGATTACATGCGCTCTGCCGATTTCAATCCATCTGCAGAAATAACGGTGGATGAATTGAAGAAGAAACTCGCAGAAGAGCCTAGAAAGATTACGATGAAGGAATTGAATAATATCTCGCAATATTAAATAGGGATTCTGCAAGTTGCGATTCTGCAAGTTGCGAATCTATAAGATAAGCAATAGCGAAACAGCAGAATAAAGTAAGAGCGGAAAGCCAGGAGTTAACAGGTTAACAGTTAACAGCTGATTTTCCGCTCTTTTTATATTATCCTGAGATTAATCTTTGTCCTGAGATTAATCTTTATTCCAGGATAAACTTTTATTCCAGGAAAAACCTTTATATCATCTCTGTTGATTCAGAGATAGGATTTACTTCGCATTGATCTCCTTCAAGAGGCGGTCTGCGTGTCCCCACTTATCCATCAGGTAGAGCACATAGCGAATATCTACACCAATGCAGCGAGCTAGGCGCTTGTCGAAGTTGATATCAGAGCTGAGGCTGTCCCAGTTGCCATCGAAGGCAAGACCAATCAACTCGCCCTTGCCGTTGAACATAGGGCTACCAGAATTACCGCCGGTAATATCGTTGTTGGTGAGGAAGCAGAGCTGCATCTTGCCAGTCGTCTTGTCCTGATACTTGCCGAAATCCTTCTCTGAGAGGAGCTCGTGCATGATAGGCTCAGCGTAGTAATCGATAACCTTATCGCCCTTCTTCATCTTCTCTACGATGCTCTCGGCTGTGGTATAGTAGCCAGATGGCTTGCCACCGAGGTCGAAACCGCCTACCTGACCGTAGCTCAATCGCATGGTGAAGTTGGCGTCGCTGTAGTGAGGCATGTCTTCCTCCATACGGAGCTTGGCAGCACAGAGATACTTCTCCTGCTCGGCGATGCTATCGTTGATGCTGCCCATTTGAGCAGCGAAATCTGCAAATACATCGTTCAGATCCATACCGAAGCTTACGCCTGGATCCTTCTCATATCCCTTCTTGTTGAAGTAGAGCTTGGCGCCCTTCTTCATAATGAGCGACTTCTCCCAGAGATAATCCACATACTTGGCGTAGTTGCCGCCAAACTCAGCGTCGATGGTCTTGTAGAACTTAGGCAACCATTTTGCATCTACGTGCTCCTTGTAGTTCTTCAAGAGGGTAGCGAGCACCTCTTTGTCGAGCGCCATATCCCATTCTGCAGAGTTATCTTCAAACTCATGATACTGCTTCTTCTTGTTCTTCTCAGGACCCTTCACCTCCATGTTGGTCTGGAGCTTGATGGCACGGGTAGAGAACTCGATGTTGCTTCTTCTGGTGAAAGACTCAGCGAAGTTGGTCCAGGCATACTTCACGTCTGCGCTCTCCTTATAAAGTTTGGCGAGCTTGTCGAAATCTACCTTGTGGGCAAGGTCGTTGGCTGCCTTGGCTGTATCCTGCCAAGCACGGAGACGGGTTTCGTACTCACGCTTCAGATTCACGATGCCGATAGAGTCGATACACTTGTTCATACCGATGGCATTTTTCCAGTAGTTGGAAGAGCTGGCGTACTTGCTGTCGTATTTGATGCGTACAGCCTCGTCGGCACGCATGTGCTTCTGCATCACCTCCTGCTTTACGCCACGAACCTGGGCACGAGGAGCATTCTCTGCATCGCGCATGGTCTGGATTCCGTAGCTTGAAAGATAGCGCTCTGTGCTGCCTGGGTAACCCATGGTCATCGCATAGTCGCCATCCTTGTAACCCTGGAGAGAAACCTGTGCCCAACGCTTTGGATGATAAGGCACATTATCCTTGCTGTAGGCAGCAGGACCATTGGTCTTAGGGTCGGCATAGATGCGGAATACTGAGAAGTCGCAGGTCTGGCGAGGCCACATCCAGTTGTCGGTATCGCCACCAAACTTACCCATAGACTTTGGTACGGTGAAAACCAGACGCAGGTCGGTGAAGTCGCGATAGGTAGTAGCGTACCACTTGTTGCCCTCGTAGAAAGGCTGAACGGTGATATGGAGGGTAGAATCGTTCTTCTTCACCTCCTTAGTCATCTCGTTCTCCAGAGAATCGATGAGTTCATCGCGCTTCTTGTTGTCGAGTTTGTCGTATCCGAGGCTCATCACCTTATCGGTTACATCCTTCTGTTCAACCATAAAGCTGACGAACATATTCTCGTTAGGCAATTCCTCAGCGTAAGATTTAGCAAAGAAACCGTTGAGCATATAGTCGTGCTCCACGGTAGAGTGGCTTCTGATAGCCTCGAAACCGCAATGGTGGTTGGTAAATACCAAACCGTCTGGAGAAACGACTACGCCTGAGCAGTAGCCAGAGAAATTAACCACAGCATTCTTCAAGGCGTTCTCGCCGTTGTAGAGCTGGTCGTAAGTCATACTGAAACCTTCGCGCTGCATCATCTCATACACAGCGTTAGGTAAGTTGTAAATCGTCCACATTCCCTCGTCAGCGTGTGCGGTGTTGATTCCGCAGAACGCCATGATAGAGGCGATAAGGACCGTTGCTTTTTTCTTCATTACTTGTTTTGTTTTCTATTTTTATTATGATGTTATTTATTCTTTTTCTCGTTCCATTCTTTCCAAATCTTTGCCTGTTCTGTCATTCGATATTGCTGGCGTGGATGTCTTGGGGTGTTTGGATATTTCCTTTCAATAGCTTTTTCTGAGAGGGCAGCGTTTAAATATAGTTCACTAAAACTTTTTCTGTCCTTTAGTCCGATTGCACCCATAATTTCCGCAGATGTCATATATTCATCGTTAAAGGATAGAATAAGAGTCTCCACATGTTGACTGAACTTGTGGGGTACTTGTGGGGTACTTGAGGATAGCTTGCGGAGTACTTGTGGGGTACCTATTCTTGGCTGCTCTTTCCAATCATCGGTCGGTCGGATATGCAAGTATCTGTTTTTGAGCACCCAGCTATCTTTTAGGAGTAAGTTTCTGAAGAAACGAACCAGGTAGATAGGAGAGTAATCTATGCCTTTCTGAATGTTTCGATAGTTGGCACGAACCAGGGCATTGCGGAAATACCAAGAGTGCTTGGCAAACATCTCATTATTCACCTTATAGCCTAAAGAGCGAAGATATTGGATGGTGAAAATCGCCGTGGTTCGGGTGTTGCCCTCTCTGAAAGCGTGGATTTGCCAGATGCCTGAAATGAATTTGGCAATATGCTCAATCTTCTCATCATCCGTCAGACCTTTATATGAGAAGTTCTTCTCCTGCTCAATATCCCAGTCCAAGGCTCTTCGCAAGTCTTCCCAATTCAGGTAGTTTACGGAATCTCCTTCGAGCACCCATTCCTTCTTGGAAATATCGTATTGGCGGATTTCGCCTGCGTGCTTGAATACCCCCTCGAATATTCTTCGATGCAGGGAAACATATCCATTGGTATTGAAGGCAAAGGTCTTGCTGGCGAGAATCTTCGCGATGTTGGCTGAAACCTTATCTGCCTCTTCCTCGTCTTCATCTTTAGGTGTGCGAACCGTCTTGCTCTGATAGTAGAAATCAATCAGTTTTCTTGTTTCATCCAGAGAGATTTCCCCTTCGATGTTTCGCTTAGCCACATCTATGAGATACGCCGATGGGTGCAGCCCATCTACAGCCTGCAATCCGATAGCTGTCTTCCAGTTCTCGGCACTTTCCTTCTGCGAAGGTTCTCCTTGTCGAAGATACTCGTCGAAGGATGCGAACTCGTTGATAATATCTTTATTCATAGATGTAATGCTTGGTATTTGACTTTGCAAAGTTACAACTATTTCCCGAAATTACCAATGATTTAGGGCAAAATATTAAAGAATTATACTTTTCTTCATTAAGTTTTCGAGTAATTTGGCGAATACTTCTTGTAAGTATCCAAGCCGTTTACGGCTCGTTCATACACATACACAGAACTTATATCCAACAACTCATCGCCCATCAGCTGATATCCGCTTGCACAACAGGTGTTGGACGAGCGCATATCAGCTGTTATGCAAGCGCACAACAGCTGTTGTGCGGCTGAAGATATAGGCTTCTCCGGCTTATAACATTAATTCTTCCGGCAACAAGTAAAGGTTACTCCGAAGACTTTTTACGTAAAACCGATGCAACAATGATAGCACTTACAAGGCACGATGATAGTACTTACAAGCAACAGCGATAGTACTTACAAGGCGCAAAGACGTTACTGAGAGGTCGCCATGATAGTACTGACGAGGCGTAAAGCGGCTTGTAGCGCTTATTGCCTCACTATGGCACAACATTGCCCCTTACCAGGCAATAATCTGCCATTGCCAGGCACAAAACGATACGTCGGGAGCTTTTTTTATAAAAGCACCACTCTTCTTTTTACTCTTCACTCTTCACCAAATCGGCTGAAACCCCGATAAACACTGGGGTTGCGAGAGGTGAAGAGTTACGTACCACTCTTCACCACTCTTCACCTTCGGATTGCGCACGGAATTGAATCGGATGCTCGCCCTGTTCGGTTGGGGGCTGAAACCACTTTTTTATGTCCCACAGATTTCACAGATTTACACAGATTTTCAGGGTAAGCGGCTCCGGGTGAAGAGTGGTGAAGAGTGGCGTAAGCTCTTCACCCGTGCAAGTTTCTAAGTTACAGATATTTATGCCCTTCCGGTGAAGAGTGAAGAGTATTTTTGAAAGTGGCTTACTATTCCGGCGGATTGCAAAGACGGAACAATTTACATCCTTTTGTATGCTTTTCCTCTAAGCACTCCTCCAGCGAAAGCGGATTCTCTCGCCAATAAGCCATGGAAGCCATCTTCTGGGCATTGACTTTCTTGTGATAATCGTTCAGTTGTATCTCCATCCATTTATGTATTATATTGTTAGAATATTACGTTTGCAAACGTTACGACTATTTTCTGAAAATACCAATGATTTAGGGTAAAATATTAATGAATAGCCCATTTATAGCTTACTTGTGTGCCTAAACATTAATTTTCTTAGAAAAAACTTATTTAAAATGATACGACTTTCAGAAATAATCACTACCTTTGCATTCGAGTTGGAGCGGCATGAAAAGACTTGCCGTGATGAAGACTCAATTTTATATAGAGCGTTTTGATATTATCTCTCATTGAAATCTGGACAATTTCATTCCCTGAGATAATGGCAATACTGCTCACGCTTAGGATTATTGTACCCTTTTCTGAAGGGCGTAATATATCGTATAGGCGTGGGCTATTGCTTCATTACTAGGGAGTGGGCAGTCCAGAGCCTCAATGAAGTAATAAGCAATAGTTCCCACGCTTTTCCTATTTATTAACCGCTATACTTCTGGGAAACAGTTGGCAAAATAGTTGGTAATAATGTATTTATCTTATAACGAATTTGTCTGCACATTATCTAAGGTTACTAGTGCGACAAGTGTGACTGGTCAGAAATATTATGATATTCATATCATTGATAATTTGATATGCGGCAAAAGAGGAATCGGAACCTCTTTTCAAATTAAATTGGCAAAACTATATAATGCCTATATAGATTTACCTATTATCAATACAACGACTCTCAAGCCTTATGTTGGTGGTGTGCAATCTCCAGCACTAGCTATATTGGTGGAAGCAAATCTGGTTAAGACTCCTGCGTCGGATGATTTTGTGTTAAATGATAGAGAAAAAGGAGAATTAATAAAGCCTATAGTTGATAACGAAAACTCAACAAAAGGTAAAAGCAAAAGTAACAATAAAAAGTTTTATGTGATAGTTTTACTATGTATTGTCTTGGGACTGTTGATAAAGTTTTCAAGTAAACCGAGTCTTGATGCAATAGGTTGTATGGAAGAATTAATTCCCAACAAAGAATATGTCATACAACAGAACACAATAGCTACTTATGATAAGGAAAGCAATGCGCTTTTAATACAATATTCTGTGGATCAGAATGATATGGGCGTTACCCAGATGTTACTTGATGGTAGGGCAAAAATGATACCTGCTGGACGTCGGGCAAGATTTATTAAAATTATACGGGGAGATGCTGTTGTTCATATAGAGGGTGAAGCTTTTAATATGATAATTCCAACAACTGCATTAATTCCCGAATAACTTGCTCTGCAACTAGTTGAGCAAAGTTTTACTTACGTAGAAGAGACAATGAGTGAGGCATAAGCTTCACTCTTTTTTTGAATAGTTCGGAGAGTATTTCTTGTAAGTATCTAATCCATCTGTATCCGATTTGAAGATGATGGTGTCTATGAAATAGTAGTTGCCGTCATCTCCAACCAAAACATTATTAGGCACGGCATCGAAGATGTCGTGAATACCATTGGTGAAATATTCTCCATTGTCTTCTGCGTGAAAACCGATACGCTCAAACTCAGCCTTGATTTCTTCGGGAGTAGCTTCCCTCGCATTTACAACAAGTTGTTGGCGAAGAACAGCACAAACTTTTCCATCTCGATTCTGTGAGAAACCGATGAAATTGTAGGCGCAATCAGGAAAGTATTGGTTATGGGTAGGAATGCGTTCAAAGAAAGGAGTAAGGTTGTCGTCTGAATAACGGAAGTCGTTAAGTTTATAAACGTGTATTCCATCATAGGCCATATAAACCTCGTTCTCTGAACCTCGGTCAGAGAACACACCTAATGATTCCGGATCTTCAATCCAGCAATCATTCTCCTTAGCCCAGTCTTTTAGCCTTGCAATTTGGACTCCCTTGCAAGCCGTTGTTCCCGCAAGCGCTTGAATTGAGCTAAGCACTCCTCCAGCGAAAGCGGATGCTCTCGCCAATAAGCCATTGAAGCCATCTTTTGGGCATTGACTTTCTTGTGATAATCGTTCAGTTGTATCTCCATCCATTAATGTATTATATTGTTAGAATATTACGTTTGCAAAGTTACGACTATTTCCCGAAACTTCCAAGGCTTCGCTTGATTTTCTTCATAATTTGCCTTTTTGCCGATAACATTCCCGGGGATAGAACCTCCTGTTCCAGCATATCCAATGCTATTCTTAACTCTTCAAGGAGTTCGGGATAGTACTTCATCTGCTCATAGGCGAGCTTCATGCAGTAGCAGCGGATGGCGTAGGGTTGGGAACATGCTGTAATCTTGGCAATGCAGAAATCGATGAAATCGGAACGGAGTGATTCTTCTTCGAAAGGCTGACGGAGAAGGAGTTGGAGCATCAGGCGGCGCTTGGTCTCATTCTTCTCTACGAGAACCCTATCTATCAAGTCATCATGCTTCTGAAAGAGCCACGGATTGTTGGCTTCATCGAAATGGCTTAAAGCCCAAAGCGCATTGAACGATACGCGGTCGTTCTCATCAAAGGTGAGCTGGTAAAGCTCTTCCTTTAAACAATTATTCTCTTTGCCTTGCGTCTGAAGGCAAAGAGAATAAATATCATTTACACTTAATCTGTTTAGGAGTTGATTTCTCATCATTTCAGCTCTTATAACTTCTTATTCTGTTCTCATAACATCATAAGATGCTCTATTTCCTAAAGTACTTTCCAATTACTGGCAGACTCTTCAAAGGGAAATCCTTCTTCACGAGATAAGCGGCGAAGATGAGGATGAGTACCGTGTTGATGAGGCAGGCGATGGCGGTAGAGAAGTATTTGTTTGTCTCGGTCATTCCTGCGAAGAGGATGAGGGAGAGAACCACATAAATCATAATCTCTTTCACCGGATAGTTGATTGGATACTTCTTCTGCCCCACGAAGTAGGAGAGAATCATGGCTGTTCCATATCCTGCGAAACCAGCCCAGGCACAGGCGATGTAACCATAGATAGGTACGAAGATAACGTTGATGGCAATCAATACCGCACAACCGATGCCTGAGAAGTAAGCACCCCAGATGGTCTTGTCGATGAGCTTGTACCAGAAACTGAGGTTGAAATATACTCCCATCATGATTTCGGCAGCCATTACGATAGGTACGACCTTCAATCCATCCCAGTAGTCGCGACCGATGATGTGGCGCAATACATCCAGATAGCCTACCACTACGAGGAAGGCAAGCAGGGTGAAGATGACGAAATATTTCATCGCCGAAGCATAAGTCTGTCGGTTGTCCTTATCCTTCGCCTTGCCGAAAACGAACGGCTCATAAGCATAGCGGAAAGCCTGGGTAATCATCGCCATGATCATCGCAATCTTGCTGGCTGCTCCGTAGATTCCGAGCTGCGCATGAGCATCGCCCTTCTCATAGATGTAAGGGAAGAGAATCTTATCGGCTGTCTGGTTCAGAATACCGGCAATACCAAGCACGAGGATAGGCCAACTGTAGCCCAGCATCTTCTTGATGAGCACCTTGGTCTCAGCCCAAGAGGCGTAAGGACCAGAAAAACCTTCCTTCAATTCCTTATAGAAGAAGATAGTCATGGTAGAGGTGCAGATGATGTTGATGTAAAAAGCATATTCCACATCACTTCCACCCATGAAGCCGAAGTAAGCGATGTTCATCGCCATATTGCCGATGATGAAGAGCATCTTCAAGGCTGCAAACTTCAATGGGCGCTTCTGGTATCTCAGATAGGCAAATGGTATGCACTGGAAGGCATCGATAGCCACGGTGACAAACATGGTCCAGACGTATGCCGGATGGTCGGCATATCCCATGGCACTGCTCAATGGATGCAAGAAGATGAATACCAAGGCCACGAAGAGCAAGGAGGTGCAGCCCACCATGCTCAAGACTGTGGTATATACTTTGTGAGCATCTTCTCCCTCCTTGTTGACAAAGCGGAAGAAGGTGGTCTCCATACCGTAAGTCAGGATGACGAGAATCAAAGCCGTATAGGCATACATGTTGGTGATGACACCATAACCACCACTGGCTGCACTGATGGAAGCCGTGTAGAGTGGCACAAGCAGATAGTTGAGGAATCTGCCGATGATACTGCTCAAACCATAGATGGCGGTATCCTTTGCTAAACTTTTGAGGTTTGCCATATTAATTTGTTTTTTATTATCCGAAGAATAAATATGCTATAGTGATTGCTGCGATGACTCCTGCCAAATCGGCGAGCAAGCCGCAAGCTACGGCGTGGCGGGTATTCCTGATGCTTACGCTTCCGAAATATACAGCCAATATATAGAAGGTGGTGTCGGTGGAACCCTGGAAGATGCAGCTCAATCTGCCCACAAACGAATCAGGACCATAGTTCTTCATCGCCTCCAGCATCATGCCTCGTGCACCACTTCCCGACAGCGGTTTCATGATGGCGGTAGGCAGGGCACCTACGAAATCAGCATTCAAGCCGCATTGTTCTACCGACCACGAAATGCCTTGAATCACCATATCCATCGCTCCCGAAGCACGGAACACACCGATGCCCACAAGGATAGCCACGAGATAAGGAATAATCTTCACCGCTGTGGTAAAGCCTTCCTTCGCTCCCTCGATAAATGCATCATATACATTCACCTTCTTCCAGAAACCAGCCAGGATGAAGCAGAGGATGATGCCCAGAAGAATCATATTAGAAGCCAAGGTGGTAACCGTGTTCATTGTATCCTTGTCCATCTGTCCGAATCCCCAGATGATGATGCCTACGAAGGCGCACATTCCCAGTAGGGTAGCGAGCAATACCGGCTGTAGGATGTTGATGCGCTGCCAGAGCGAAGTGATGATGATGCCGGCAAGCGTAGCCACGAGCGTAGCTATCAGGATAGGGATGAAGACATCCGTAGGCTGGGCTGCTCCATAGGAGGCACGGAAGGCGAGGATGGTGGTAGGGATGATGGTGAGTCCTGAAGTGTTCAGAACCAGGAACATGATCATCGGATTCGTCGCCGTATCCTTCTTCGTGTTGAGTTCCTGCATCTGCTGCATCGCCTTCAATCCTGTTGGTGTCGCTGCATTATCGAGTCCCAGCATGTTCGAAGCGATATTCATAAAGATGCTTCCCATCACCGGATGGTTCTTCGGAATATCTGGGAAGAGACGGGTGAAGACCGGGCTGAGCGCTCTTGCCAATACATTTACTACTCCCGCCTTCTCTCCAATCTTCATAATGCCAAGCCAGAGGGCGAGCACGCCCGTCAGTCCAAGAGAAATCTCGAAGGCATTCTTGGATGAGTCGAAGGTGGAATCTACAATTTTCTGGAAGATAGTCGTATCTCCCATTGCCAATCCGATGAGTGCGAAGATGAACGCAATCACGAAAAATGCTATCCAAATGTAATTTAAAACCATATTGTTTCATCTTGCGGTTTTATCAACCGCTTTTATTGTGATAATGTTCTTGTCTTTGAAAAATATAATACCTGATAATCGGGTGCAAAAGTACAATAAAAATTTCGCATAGCGCGGTTAAATGCAGAAAAATCCCTCAGAGAGGGATGATTTTTCTGCATTTCTATCTTTCTCTTCTCACAAATCGTTTGAGCAGGAAGGTGAGGAAGTAGGGGAAGGTGTAAAACTTACCATTGAACCCGATATTCTTATTGCAGAGTTTGATGCCGTATTTGATGTCGGGATATTTACCGTCTTGTGCTGTCAGCTTGGCGAGCGACCTGGTGGCATTATCCGTGGCTTTTACTTCAACGGGGATGAGCGACTGGGCGTCACGAATGAAGAAATCCATTTCTAAGGTAGATTTCTCGTTGCGATAGAAGTAAAGATTATAGCCTTGCTTTACCAGCATATCGCCAACGATGTTTTCGTGGATGGCGCCCTTGTAGGTACCATAGTTCTTGTTCACTCTGATGTCTTCTTGCGATTCCTCATCTAGCGAAGCAACCAGCAAGCCCGTATCCTTATAATAGAGTTTGTATGATTTCGGGTCGTAGTTGCCTTTCAGAGGTAAGGATACTTGAGCGAGACAATAGCAAACGTTGATGATACCTGCATCACGAAGCCATTCGATGGTGCCTATGTATTCTCTGTTTCTTGCTCCATGGGCAATCTTGCTTATCTGAAATTTCTTGTTGTCTTGTCCCAGGAAGACAGAAATATGATCGTACACGTTCTTGATTTTTCCTTTGTCGAGCCCTTGTGCATATTTCGTAATATCTTCCTCATAGTCAAGAAGAAGCTGGCGCTGCATCTTGAGCGTGCCGCTGAAGTTTCCGTTGCTCACGAACATATTGACTACGGCAGGCATCCCTCCGATGGTCATGTATTCACGGAATAGCCTCTCCAACACATTCATTTCTATATTAGAAAGTGGTGTGCTGGAGACCATCTTTTCGTAAAGGCGTTCTATAAAGCAAAATCATAGCCCTTTGCCCATAGGAATTCCTCGAAATCCATTGAGTGCATCGTGTAGTCTTCCTTATATCCTACGCTGTTCGATTCTATCTCGCGATAATTGATGCCCATGAGCGAACCGGAGCAGATAACATCGTACCTGCCATCTATCTTGAAGGCTTTCAGACTGGTGGCGCAGGCAGGACAATCCTGCATCTCATCGAAGAAGATGAGTGTGTTACCTGCTTCTATCTTGAGAGAAGGATTGATGAGGGTGAGGTTCCGGATGATACTATCCACCTCGTAACCTTCTTCGAAGATTGCCTTGTATTTTTGTTGCAATACGAAGTTGATGGCAACCACATTTTGATAGTTGTCATAGGCGAATTGTAGGATGGAAGCGGTCTTTCCCACTTGTCGTGCTCCCTTCACGATGAGGGGCATTCTCTCCTTATCGCTTTTCCATTCCTTGAGATAATTATCAATCTTTCTGCGCAAAAGCTTCATAATCAATATATTTATAGTTCTTATTCGAGTGCAAAGATACAACTTTATCACAAAATTCCAAAGTAATTCGGACTGAAAATCACAAAATTCCTATTGTTTTAAGGTGTTTTATCACAAAATTCCATGCTTTTATCTCTTCGCTATCACATTATTCCCTATTCGTTATACTTTTTTAATCTCTCTTTTTATCCGATTTCAGAAAAAAGATGTACTTTTGCCGCTCAATTCATGAAAGACAGGAATTTGGTTATACAAAAACATTATTAAGGAAGCAAAGGACTTCTGTTATATTTTATAGTATGGACAAGAATGAGAGAATAAATAACGAGCAAGAGATGCCCGCAGAAACGAAAAAGAATCATTCCGCAGATGCGGATAGAGTAAAGGAAGTATATAAGGTGACGATAGCGGGAAGCATCATCAATGTGGTGCTGCTCGTATTGAAGTTTGCGGCAGGTATCCTCGGACATTCTGCAGCAATGATAGCGGATGCCATCCACTCGCTTACCGATTTCGCCACAGATGTGGTGGTATTGGTATTCGTAAAACTGGGCAATAAGCCGAAGGATAAGGACCATGATTATGGTCATGGCAAATACGAGACGCTAGCTACGGTCATCATCGGAATTTCGCTTTTTGTGGTGGGTGTGATGATCTGCTATTCGGGCGTAACCAAGACTTATCGTGCCATCTGTGGTGAGATACTCCAGCAGCCGGGCGTTGTAGCCTTGATAGCTGCCATCGTAAGTATCGTGATGAAGGAGTGGGCTTATCAGTTTACGGTAAAAGCCGGCAAGAAATATCATTCCGAGGCAGTAGTGGCGAATGCATGGCATCATCGCAGCGATGCCTTATCGAGCATCGGAACGATGTTCGGAATCGGTGGAGCCATTATCCTGGGAGAAAAGTGGGCGGTGCTCGATCCGCTGGCTGCCATCGTGGTAAGTGCCTTCGTCATCAAGGCTGCCTGGGGACTGGTGATGCAATCTGTAAAGGAACTGACGGATGCCAGTCTTCCTGAAACGGAGGAAGATGAAATCCTGAAGATTGCGAACGAAGAGCAGGGAGTAGGAGAGATTCATAACCTGCGTACCCGTCGCATCGGAAACAAGATTGCGATAGAGATGCACGTCCGCATGCCGGGTTCTCTCTCGCTTTATGAGGCGCATGAACATGCTACTCATATCGAAACAAAACTGAAGCAGCACTTCGGCGCAGATACCCATGTGGGAATCCATCTCGAACCGATAAAAGTGAATGGAAAATATCAGAAACCGGAATAAACGGAAAAAGTCTTCAAGCCAAAATGGCTTGAAGACTTTTTTGTTTTATATTACCAGCCGAGATTTACGCTGGCTCCTGCCATAATCCACAAACCAGGCTGCTTAACAGCAGTGAGGTCGTAGTAGCGGTGGCAAGTGATGTTGTCGGTTTTCACGAAGATATTGTATTTCTTCTCATCCCACATCAGCTTGCAATCCACCTTGGTGTATGGATGATAGCCATTCATTCTCTGCTGCCATCTTACGCTCCACGATGCTGAAAGCTTGTTCCAGATCTGATGATCCAGACCGAATACTGCCTTGTGCTTCAGATACTCCAATGCATAGAGTGATTTCAGAATGTTGGTCTCGGTCTTATGATCCTGATAAATGTAAGCATAACCCAACTTGATGCGGGTGATGAAACTGTTTGGCACCAATTCTCTCATGTAGATAGTTGCATCCACGTTGTAGCCCATGTTGTTGAGCTTTCCGATATTCATTACATGATACTTGCTGTCGTTCTGCTCGGTTACTGAAGTCTGAACCCAGTCAATCATGTTGGTGCCGTGTGCATAGAATCCGCTAATGGTTGCGGCAAAACCGGTCTGGCGATACTGGGTTCCTACCTTGAAGGTGGAGTTCTTCTCCGGGTTCAGGTTGATGTCGCCCTGCTGCACCACATTACTTATATATAAGTCGGTGTAGGTAGCATTCTCAGCGCCTTGTTCCAGGATGCGTAGAACTTCCAGTTGTCGTTAGGACGATAACTCATATCTACACCCGGATAGAAGCGGAAGTCGTTGTCCAAACCTGTGTTCTTGTTTGCCAAGACACCTGCCGACAAGGTGAAGCCGCCGAAGATGAAGTTGTGCTCCAGCATGATGTTGGTGTTGGTGCGCTCACCCTTTCGGGTATATTGACGGTCTGAACCCGAGATGTCCTTATAGTCTTTCTCTGCGAGTTCCTCGCCCAATGCTGTAGAGTAGATGCACTCCTTGCTGATGTCGAAACCCACTGCGGTCTTACCCAAAGCCCAAGCCACGTTGGCATTCAGACCACCACCATAAACATCGAGGTCGTGATAGTTCTCGCCCGCCTTGGCTCCAGCCATACCGCGAATCAGCTGATAGTGATCCTTGAAATTGTTATAATAGAATTGAGGCGCAATCTCCCAAGTCTTCTCCTGGTTGTGCAGACTCAGGTTGAGAGAAGCCATACCGTGGTCTGTCTTCTCATATTGGTTGTTGTATTTGGCGCTGTAGAAAGTGTTGGCACCGTAGCTCTGGGTAGAGATACCCACCTGGGCATTGATGTCGAAACGCTGGTCGTAGCTCAGGTTAACCTGTCCGAAACCTTGTCCTTTTTCGAAGTCGCTGTTCTCCGTGCCTCCGTCCGAACGCTTGTAGCCTCCGCTGGCAGAGTAGGCGTGTGTCCACTTGCCTTTGGCATAAGCCGTCTGCACACGTCCCTGTGCTCCGAAACTTCCAAAGCTTCCGCCTTCTACACTTGCAGATACTCCATCATTCTTTGCCTTCTTGGTCACGATGTTGATGGCACCATTGAAGGCTGAAGTTCCGAATATGCGCGATGCTGCCCCCTCGAGCACTTCGATGTGGTCGATGTCGGCAAGAGCTACAGGAAAATCAGAAGCATTGTGACCAGTCTGAGGATTGGAAATGTTGACGCCATTCAAGAGAATGGTAATCTGGTCGAAGGTTCCACCATTGATGGAGATATCCGTCTGAACACCAAAGCCACCACGCTGACGGACATCCACGCCGGTAGCTAATTTCAATACATCGTTGATAGTCTGCGCTGCCGCACGATGAATATCATCGCGGGTAATGACAGACACAATCTTAGGTGACTGCTCTACAGTCATCGGCGCACGAGATCCGGTAACGCTCACCGCATCTAGCTCGTAAGCCTTTCCGCCCTTGTAGAGGGTAGAATCAACCTTGGCTCCCTCTGTGCTTACGCCTGCTGCCTTGGCATGGCTCAGGGTAGCAACGCTGAGTGCACCAACAAGTACCTCTCTTCCCAAAACTGCGAAGAGTGAGTAATTCTTGTTAGAGAATCGGTTGAACTTCAAGCTGTTGCGCTTGTTGAAAATTGTTTTGTACATTAAATAAAATGTTTATAAATGAATAATAAATCGAAGCCTTCCGCCTTCCCGGCTTTCGGCATTCGGGGTGCAAAGGTACGGTCTTTCCTCGAAATGACAAAGCAAAATGTGATTTATTTTTATCCTGCATGTAAAGATTTTAATTTAAATCAAGAGAGGTCGGCTTGCTATACTTGGCGAAAAAAGGGTTGAAAAAGGCGTTTTCCGCCAATTATAAGCGTATACTTGGCGGAATGTGGGTTAAAAAATGTATTTTCCGCCAATTATACCGATTGTTTTTATTATCTTTGCCCCTAGTTTAAAATGTAGAATCATTAAATTAGGGAGGATTATAATATGTTGATAGGCAGAAAGAAACAGCAGGCTGAGTTGCTGGAAGCTTATAATTCCGATGACTCAAGATTCGTTGCGTTGTATGGAAGAAGACGTGTGGGAAAGACTTATCTCATCAAACAGACGTTCAAGGATAAGTTTACTTTTTCTCATTCCGGTCTTGCTAATGGGTCTTTGCAAGAGCAACTATATGGTTGGCGTTCTTCTTTAGAGAACGCAGGATATGTTGCGCCTTCTACCCCCAAGCATTGGCTGGAGGCTTTTGATATGTTGAAGGAGCTTATTCGCCAGTCATCAGCGAAGAAGAAAGTTGTTTTCATCGACGAAATGCCTTGGATGGATACGCCTAGGTCTAAGTTTGTCACGGCTTTGGAGTTCTTCTGGAATGGATGGGCTTCCATGCGAGACGACATCCTGCTCATTATTTGCGGTTCTGCCACATCCTGGATTATCAATAAGATTTTCAGGAATCATGGCGGACTTCATAATCGTGTGAACTATCAGATATTCCTGGAGCCTTTCACCCTTCACGAGTGTGAGGAATATAGCGAGGCTATGGGCTTGGCTTATTCTCGATATGATTTGCTGGAAGCCTATATGGTGATGGGTGGTGTTCCCTATTATTGGTCTTTGATGCAGAAGGGCAGGAGTTTGGCACAGAATATAGATGCTCTTTTCTTTGCACCTCAGGGCCTTTTGCATTATGAGTTCAGGGAGTTGTATGATTCTCTCTTCCGTAATTCTGATAAATATATAGATGTAGTGAGTATTTTGGGGAAGAAGTTAGGCGGAATGCGTAGAGAGGAAATCGTGTCTGGTTTGGGAATTACAGATAATGGCAATCTTTCCAGAATCTTGGAAGATTTGGAGCATTGTGGCTTTATCGTCCGTACCAATGCCTATGGTGCCAGGAAATATAATGCCATCTATCGCTTGATGGACAATTTCTCTTTGTTTTTCCTGAAGTTCATGCAGGAGAACAAAACTGATGATCCTTCGTTCTGGTCTCACAATTATACTTCGCCCCTCCGGTATTCGTGGTGTGGTTTGGCTTTCGAGCGGGTATGTTTCCAGCATATTCCTCAAATCAAGCAGGCGCTTGGCATCTCGGGCGTTGTTACCAATACGTATTCCTGGCAGGTGAAAGATGACCCGGTTTATGGTGCTGGAGCGCAGATTGATATGCTGATAGAGCGGGCCGATAATACGGTCAATATCTGCGAGATGAAGTTCTCACAGAATGAGTTTGTGATAGATAAGGATTACGATGTAGTTCTTCGACACAAGCTCTCCCGCTTTGGTGCTTCCGTTTCTCATCGCAAGGCGATTCATCTTACGATGGTTACCACATATGGGGTAGCTCATAATGCCTATTGGAATAGGGTGCAGAGCGAGGTTGTGGCAGATGACCTGTTTAGTGAATAATTGTAAAAATGGGCGATTTTTTACCCATATCTCATAAAAAAACGTAGATATGGGTAAAAAATCGCCCATTTTCTTGTTTTTGTGGGAAAAAGATATCTTGATACTCTACTAATATTTTCTGCGATTTCGATATTTTCTGATAGAATCATTCGCTTTTTCAGATTATTCTTGTATCTTTGCAGGTGATATGCGGTGTTAGGCGATGAATTGGCATGGCTTTTGTTGAATGCTGCATTATTTCATTAATTAAAATATACAGAGAAAGGAAAAGATAAAATGGAGAAAATCAACGTAAAAGAACTGAATGATAATGTCTTCGAGACTATTGGTAAGGAGTGGATGCTGGTTTGCGCCGGCAACAAGGATAAGTTCAATATGATGACTGCCTCTTGGGGTTGCCTGGGATGGCTCTGGAACAAGCCGGTGGCTGTGGTATTTATCCGTCCGGAACGCTACACCCACGGCATCATTGAGGAGAATGAATTCATGACCCTCTCTTTCCTCGGCAATAGCGAGGAGGCTCGAAAGATATATAACTTCTGCGGATCCAAGAGCGGACGTGATTTCGATAAGGTAAAGGAAACAGGATTGACTCCTGTAGAGACCGATAATGGTTGCATCGGCTTCGAGCAGTCACGACTCACACTGGAATGTCGCAAACTTTATAAGGACAGTATGACTGCCGAGAAGTTTCTCGATAAGGATCTTCTGCAGTGGTATGGTGCCAAGGGTGGATTCCACGATGTTTACGTAGTGGAGATTACCAATGCTTATAAAAAGTAATAATTAAGATATGGCTCAAGAACAGACAGCAATTCGTGAACGCCAGAAAACCAGGCTCAAGGAGCCGGGGCGTTACGTGGTGGTGATGTTTAATGATGACTTTACACCGATGGACTTCGTGGTAGAAATCCTCGAATCCATCTTCTTCAAGTCGCAGGCTGAGGCTGAAGCAATCATGCTCAAGGTTCATCACGAGGAGAAAGCCGTGGTGGGCACCTACAGCTATGACATCGCCAAGAGCAAAGTGGAGAAAGCGATGGAGAAAGCCCGTACGCAGAAGTATCCACTGAAGCTCACTTATATGCCAGAATAAAGAAAGGAAAATATAGAATGGATAGTATGGGATTAACCCGATATATGAGTGTCTTGATGGACGATGCCATGAAGCAGGCCCGGTTTTTCGATCACGAGTTCGTGATGCCCGAGCACATGCTTCTGTCATTGCTCCGCCAGTATGCCTTCTGCCAGGCTTTGCAGGAGGAAGGAGTGGATAGCATCAAGATGCACGAAGACTTGGTGGGATGGCTCGCCAAGCAGGAACGTGTGCCTGAAAACATCAAGTTCCTGCCAGAACCATCATCACTCTTCAAGACTATGTTTGGAACGGCGTGCGCCCTGGCTGCAGCCGCAGATAGAAAACTCGTGAACGTGCCTCATTTCGTACAGGCAATGTTTGGCTTGCAGACTCTGAAGCTGCATTTCTGTTGTGCAAGAATGTGGGCGACCGTCAGGGCGAATTCCTGGCGAGTGTGGATAGCTATTATCCGCTCGATAACGAACCGGGAGACGAAACCCTCCTGATGGGCGATGGATATGATGAGGACGATTATGACAACGATTATGATGAAGATGAAGAGGAGGGTAGAAGCCGACAGCCTCAGGATTGGCACCAGTTGGTTACCTGTATTTCTGATCAGGTGGAGGAACATAATCCGCTCATCGGCAGAGAGCAGGAGCTGGATAGAACCATCCAGGTGCTCTGCCGTGCCGAGAAGAACAATCCGCTTCACATCGGCGAACCGGGCGTAGGTAAGACCGCCCTAGTTTATGGCCTTGCCAAGCTCATCAACGAGAATCAGGTACCCGAACGTCTCAAGGGAGCTCGCATCTACGGTATGGATATGGGACAGATGCTTGCCGGCGCCCAATATCGTGGCGACTTTGAAAAGCGCATCAAGATGGTAATGGAAGGAGCCGTGAAGGAAGGCAACACCATCATCTACATTGATGAGATTCATAATATGATAGGTGCCGGTCGTGGCTCTGATGGCGGACCGGATGCTTCAAATATGCTGAAGCAGTATCTGGAGGCAGGCGACATCCGATTCATCGGTTCCACCACCTATGAGGAATTCAACCGCTACATGGCTCAGAGCAAGGGCGTCGTGCGCCGATTCCAGCAGATAGATATCAAGGAACCTACCGAGGAGGAGGCAATCAAAATCCTCGAGGGCTTGCAGTATAAATACAATAAGTTCCACAATGTAACCTATCGTAAGGACGCCCTGGAATATGCCGTCCGTGCCAGCGCCAAATATATCAGCAACCGCTGTCTGCCAGACAAGGCCATTGACCTGATGGATGAGGCGGGTGCTTATCTGGAGGTGCATCCGGTAGAATCTCGCCAGCGCTCTTACGTTACCAAGTCAATCATCCAGCAGATTCTGATTAAGGTCTGCAAGATTGATGCGGCTGCGATGAAAGATGAGAATAACGATGCTTTGGCTACGCTTCGCCAGCGCATACTCGACAAGATCTATGGTCAGGATAAGGCTGTGGATAAGGTGGTTGAGGCTGTGATGATGGCGAAGGCTGGACTGGTGGATGATGACAAGCCGATGGCTTCGCTGCTCTTCGTGGGTCCTACGGGCGTGGGTAAAACCGAGGTGGTTCGTGTTCTGGCTAAGGAACTCGGCATCGAACTGGTGCGTTTCGATATGAGTGAATACACCGAGAAGCATACCGTGGCTAAGCTCATCGGTTCGCCTGCCGGATACGTGGGTTATGAAGATGGCGGTCTTCTGACCGATGCCATCCGCAAGACACCAAACTGCGTGCTCCTGCTCGATGAGATTGAGAAGGCGCATAGCGACATTTACAACATCCTGCTGCAGGTGATGGACTATGCCCGATTGACCGACAACAAGGGTCAGAAGGCTGATTTCCGAAACGTAATCCTCGTGATGACTTCCAATGCCGGAGCGCAGTATGCATCCCAGGCAAGTGTAGGTTTCGGCGGTAATGTTACCCGTGGCGAGGCGATGTTGGCTCAGGTAAAGAAGACCTTCAAGCCTGAGTTCATCAACCGACTTTCCGACACTGTGGTGTTCAACGATATGGATAAGCACATGGCAGAACTGATTCTAGCCAAGAAGCTTCGTCAGCTCGATGCAAAATTGGCAGCAAAGGGAGTTTCTATCACGCTTACCAATGCGGCACGCGAGAAGATCCTGGAGTGGGGCTTCACCAAGGAATATGGTGCCCGCGAGATGGACCGTGTCATCGGCAATCGTCTGAAGCCAATCCTGATGAAGGCGCTGCTCTTTGGCAAGCTCAAGAAAGCAGGTAAGGGCTGCGTAGATTTCGATGGCAAGGAACTGGTGATTAATTGTTAAGAAGCTATGATATTACAGATAGATGAAAATGCGGAAGATATTTATTTTCCCGATCCGCATTATGGTGATGAAGACGGTTGCTTTGCGATAGGTGGCGATTTGAGCATCGACCGCCTGCTGTTGGCTTACAGCAACGGCATCTTTCCCTGGTATAGCTTTCGCGACCAGCCGGAGATTCTCTGGTTCTGTCCGATGAAGCGCTTCGTCATCTTCCCGGACGAAATCCACATCAGTCATTCCATGCGCACCCTGCTGAGGAAGAACCGATACAGCGTGGGCATCAACGAGGATTTCGATGCTGTGATTCGTGCCTGCAGCAAGACCAACGGCCGTTACGAGGAAGAGGGTGCCTGGTTGGGTGAAAACATCATTCAGGCATTCACCGCCCTTCATGAGCAGGGCTTTGCGGCAAGCGCGGAGGTATGGGATAATGAGACCGGTGAACTGGTAGGTGGACTTTATGGCGTCACCATCGGCAAGGTCTTCATTGGCGAGAGCATGTTCTCCAAGGTTCCGTCAGGCTCTAAGATAGCCCTCATCTTCCTGGCCCGTTATCTGCAGGAGCATGGAGGCAAGATGATAGATTGCCAGTTGGAAACCCCGCATCTCAAGTCGATGGGTGGCAGATATATTTCCTACGAGGAATATATGGAAATCATGAATGAAGAATAATTCCTGCTGAAAGCGAGTAGCGTCTCTATTGTAAAAAGACGACTTTCTTCTTTTGGTGAAAAAATAATAAAGGCTAGGTTCCCGAAACAGGAAAACCTAGCCTTTATTTTTTAGCATTTACTTTTTTCAAAATATCGGTGTGCCGATGCAGCCGTTAGGTGCCTGGATATGAAGCATTGCGCAAATGGTGGCGGCAATATCTGTCATATAGTGAGGCTGGGCGCTCTCGCCGTGCTGGATGCCCCAACCCATAAACAGACAAGGAATATGGATATCGTATGGATTCCATGCTCCGTGGGTAGTTCCCTTGCTGCTGTAATATTCGTAGTGACCTGGTTTCAGTACAATCTGAACACCTCCGCTGCGCTCACGGTTATAACCGTTAATGGCACGGAACTTCAGTTCTTCAGGAATGCTCTCTGTGGAGGTCTTCTCCATGTCGAAGGCATAGTGCACATCCTTGTCTTTCTTCAATCTATCTACCACTGCCTGCTTGATGGCTGCGTAATCCAAACCGAGTTCCTCGATGATATCTGTGTTGAAGAACACCTGGTAGTTCATGATGGTCTTCACGAGGTCCTTGTCGGTGTTGAACTTAGCTTTCAGAATCTGATTCAGCTCTTCTACCAATCCCTTTTTGTTCCAGATGCCGGCAGGGATTCGCTGATCCTGCAGGAAGGTAGCGTTGTTCACGCCTCCATGGTCGGCGGTGAGGAAAGTGAGATAATTTCCCTTGCCCACGGTCTGGTCGAGATAAGCGAAGAAATCAGCCAGAGCCTTATCAAGTCGGAGATAGCAATCCTCTGTTTCGATAGCGTTTACGCCCACCTGATGACCGATGTAATCGGTGCTTGAACAGCTGATGGTCAGCAGGTCAGTATCTGTGTTTCTACCCAGATTTTCTCCCTCAATGGCTGCCTTGGCAATATCGAAAGTCAGGTTGCAGCCGAATGGGGTACTGCGGAGAATCTTGTAACCATGCTTTTTATATAAGGTAGGCAGATCGAGTGGCAATACAGCCTTCTCGCCCTCAGCGATTCCATTCTCGTAGTTGTTGTCATCGCTGGTGCTCTCCTTGTAGGAATCGATAGGGTAGAGCGTCTCCCATTTCTTTGAAAGATACTTGTTTGGGAGTTTCTGCTTGTTGAACTTGTTCACCCACTCTGGCAACTTATCCATATAGAAAGTACTGGTGATGAACTTGCCCGACTTGTCATCAAACCAGAAAGCGCCATTGGCGTGATGGCCCGCAGGGAGGATGGATGCTCTGTCTTTCAAGGCTACACCAATCACCTTAGAGCGGTTGTTGGTAGCCAGACGGAGTTCATCGCCGATGGTGGTTACCCACAGATTGCGAGGCGACATCTTGCCCGCCTTGCTGTCTGAACCTACCGGGTTGACGGTATCGTCGGCAGTACAGTACACAACCTTTCCATCCTTCACGAAGTTATTTCCGGCGATTCCGTGGATAGAAGGCACGGAACCGGTCCAGATAGAAGTGTGTCCGATGGCTGTAACCGAAGGGATATAAGGAATCTTGCAGTTTTCCACGCTGAATCCTTCGCCGAGCATTCTCTTGAATCCGCCTTCGCCGTAGCGGGCGTAGTAGCGATAGAGATAATCCCATCGCATCTGGTCGATAACGATGCCTACAACGAGCTTTGGACGTTGAGGCTGAGCCTGTGCAATGCCGCAGAAGCAGCAGAGCACGAAGATGAGTTTGATAATCTTATTCATAGTCAAAATGTCTTTTTTATACATAACCATTCAGTATTGTATATTGCAATTCGGTTGCAAAGATACAACTTATTTTGGTATTTAACGATAAAAAAGACGATTTTTACCCAAACTTCTCATGGCGTTCAATACAGCCAGTACCGTAACACCTACATCGGCAAAGACAGCCATCCACATGGTGCCGAGACCGATGGTGGCGAGAATCAGTACGGCAACCTTTACTCCGATGGCAAATATCACGTTCTCGTGAGCGATATGAATGGTTCTTCTGGCTATCTTCACGGCAAGGGCAATCTTTCTAGGGTCATCATCCATCAGTACTACATCGGCAGCTTCGATGGCTGCATCGCTTCCAAGTCCACCCATGGCAATGCCACATCGGCACGTTTCAATACAGGGGCATCGTTGATGCCGTCGCCTACGTAAGCGAGCGTCTTGCCTGCCGGTTTTGTCTTCAGCAGTTGCTCTACATGCGAAACCTTGTCGGTTGGCAGCAGTTCTGCGCGGCACTCGTCCAGTCCCAGTTTGTGGGCAACATCTTCTCCCACTTCTCTGCGGTCGCCCGTCAGCATTACCGTTTTCTCTACTCCCAGTTCTTTCAGCTCTCTGATGGCATGGGCGCTTCCTTCCTTAAGGGTGTCGTTGATCACAATATGTCCTGCGTACTTGCCATCAATGGCGATGTGGATGATGGTTCCCACCTGGTTGCAGTCGTGCCATTTTGCGCCGATGTTTTCCATCATCTTCTTGTTGCCCACGCAAACCACCTTGCCGTTCACTTTGGCACGGATACCTTGTCCGGCAATCTCCTCTACATCGGTCACCTCGCAGCCATCCGTTGCTTCTTGAGGGAAGGCAGTACGCAGGGCTGCTCCGATAGGGTGGGTAGTGAAATGTTCAGCATGAGCTGCCAGATGAAGCAGGATTTTCTCCTTGTCAGAATATTCGCCAATATGTACATTATCTGCATCATGGGATGAATGGTCTGGGCAGGAAGCATCTGCATGAACAGCAGCTACGGCAAACTCTCCGTGGGTCAAGGTACCCGTCTTGTCGAACACTACGGTTCCCACCTTGGCTAAAGCATCCATATAGTTGCTGCCCTTGATGAGAATACCGTTCCGGGATGCTCCGCCGATGCCGCCAAAGAAGGTGAGGGGCACGCTGATGACCAGGGCGCAAGGACAGGAAACTACTAGGAATATCAGGCGCGGTTGAGCCATAATGGGAAGTTCTCGCCAAAGGTTCCTTCACCTACGATTCCTGTTGCTGCCAGGAATGGAGGAATAAAAGCCAGGGCAATGGCTGCGAAAACAACGATAGGAGTATAGACTCGGGCGAAACGGGTGATGAAGCCTCGCTTTTCGACTTGTTCTTGTCTGCACTCTCTACCAGAGAAATAATCTTGGATACGGTACTTTCGCCAAAACTCTTGGTGGTGCGTACACGAACCACTCCCGACAGGTTGATGCATCCAGACATAATAGTATCGCCTTCGTTCAAATCCCGTGGCATACTTTCTCCCGTCAGGGCAACAGTATTCAAGGCTGAATTGCCCTCAATGACAACGCCATCCAGAGGCACTTTCTCTCCCGGACGGATTACGATAGTTTCTCCTATCTTGACGTCTTCCGGCGAAACGGCCTCTACTTTTCCGTTTCTTTCAACATTCGCTACATCTGGTCGGATATTCATCAGATGCGAAATACTGTCGCGGCTCTTTCCTTCCGCATATCCTTCGAAGAGTTCGCCTACCTGAAAGAAGAGCATCACAAAGACAGCCTCTGGAAATTCTGTGTCTGATCCAGGAAAGAATCCGATGCAAAGTGCTCCGATGGTTGCAATAGCCATCAGGAAGTTTTCGTTAAACATATCGCCCTTGGCAATACCTTCTGCAGCTTCGCCCAGCGTCTCGTGTCCTATTAATAAATAAGGAATGAGATAGACGAGGAGCAACTGCCAGGTAGCCAGGTCGTAATTCTTTTCGATGAAAACAGCGATAATCAGGAGGATGATGGTAGCTCCAATCAGAAAGAGTTTGGATTTCAAACCGCCTTCTTCATGATGATGATGGTGGTGGCAACCGCACCCCTGGTGCTCATGTTCTTCTGTGGAGCATGAGCAGTCATGATTGTGCTCATGATGATGTTCGTGAGAATCTTCACAATGGCATTCATGATGATGTTCGTGAGAAAGTTTCATTTCTTCCATAATTTTGCAATACTTTTAGTTCTATATACCCCGGAACATTCAGTTCCTTTTTCTATTTCGGTTGCAAAATTACGAAAAGGTTTCTGCAACTTGGTTGCAAAAGTCCAAATCGCCCTCTTAATGTTTTTTTTGTTTACGCAAAAACAAATAGACCAAATTCAAGCAAACCAGCAACGAAAAAAGCAGTTAAGCACTTTCTGCTTAACTGCTTGATTTTCAAAGTGGACCAGCTAGGGCTTGAACCTAGGACCTCCAGATTATGAGTCTGTTGCTCTAACCAACTGAGCTACAAGTCCATTGAATTTTTATCAAATTCGAGTGCAAAGATACTAGATTTTAGGCAAATAACCAAATAAAATCTTAAAAATTTTCCTTGAATCAGAAAAATAGCGTATCTTTGCACCAAATTATGTGCGCACACGTGCGTATGTACTTATTAATCGTACAAAAGAAAAGTATTTCTATTCAGAAATGGACATAGACAAAAACAAAAGAATCGGTCTTACCGACGAACAAGTAAAACAGAGTAGGGAACAGCATGGCAAAAACGTGCTCACCCCTCCTCAACGTACCTCATTATGGAAACTGTATTTGGATAAGTATCGCGATCCGATTATCCAGATACTCCTTGTGGCGGCTTTCGTTTCCCTTATCCTCGCTTTCATCGAAAAGAATTTCATGGAGACCATCGGTATCTTCGTGGCTGTTTTCCTTGCTACCACCGTGGGCTTCTACTTTGAGCGTGATGCTGCTAAGAAGTTTAATCTGCTTACGGCGCTCAGCGAAGAGCAGCCGGTAAAGGTGCGCCGCAATGGCAAGGTGATGGAGATTCCGCGCCACGATGTGGTGGTGGGAGATGTGGTGCTCGTGGAAGTGGGCGATGAGGTGCCTGCCGATGGAGAACTCATCGTCTGCAACGACCTGCAGATTAACGAATCAGCCCTTACGGGCGAACCTGTTGCCGAGAAATCTCTGGAAGGCGGTGGCGATGGAGCTATCCACGCAACGTCATCCTCCGTTCTACCATGGTGATGAATGGTAGGGGCGAGTTCGTGGTTACTGCCGTGGGCGATGCTACCGAGATTGGTAAGGTGGCGAAGAAATCTACCGAACAGACTTCGGTGGAGACACCGCTTCACATGCAGCTCGATAAGTTGGCGAAGATGATTTCCAGGGTGGGGTCCGTGGTATCTGTGGCAGCCTTCTTCATCTTCCTGATTCACGATATCCTCACCAACCCGGCATGGGGCGGCAAGGATTATTTCTATATGGCAGAAATCGTGCTGAAATACTTCATGATGGCTGTTACCCTGATTGTGATGGCGGTGCCTGAGGGATTGCCGATGGCGATTACCCTTTCTCTGGCGCTCAACATGCGAAGAATGCTGAAGTCGAACAATCTGGTGCGCAAGCTCCATGCCTGCGAAACCATGGGTGCCGTTACCGTAATCTGTACCGATAAGACCGGAACGCTTACCCAGAACAAGATGCAGGTGAGCGCCCTGGAACTCAAGCAGGGCGATGAGGCGCTGCTCGATACTGCCATCGCCCTCAACTCTACAGCTGAGTTGAATGACGGCAAACCTATCGGAAACCCTACCGAGTCGGCTCTCCTGCTCTGGCTCGATGCCCAGGGCAAGGATTATGAAGAACTCCGCAAGCAGGTGAACGTGCTCAAGCAGTTGCCTTTCTCTACCGAGAGAAAGATGATGGCAACCTTGGCAGAAGTTGATGGCGAGACCTATCTCTTCGTGAAGGGTGCGCCTGAAATCGTGATGAAGAAATGCATCATCGAAGATAGAATGCAGAGACAGTCAGCCGAAGAACTCGACGAGTGGCAGCATAAGGCGATGAGAACCCTGGCGTTCGCCTATAAGAAGATAGAAACTTCTATCATGAGAACATCGAGAACCTCTACTGCCGAAGTGGTAGCACTTCTCGATGCCAATGACCTTCAGTTGCAGGCCATTGCAGCCATTGCCGATCCTATCCGTCCGGATGTTCCTGCCGCCGTGCAGGAGTGCCGCCATGCGGGTATCGAGGTGAAGGTGGTTACGGGTGATACGGCTGCCACCGCCTTGGAGATAGGCAAGCAGATAGGTGTCTTCGAAGATGAACCTGAGAATATCGGAGCTGATGGCTCCATGACTTCGCTCGACCAGCAGATGATTACGGGCGAACAGTGGGAGGCTCTTTCTGACGAAGAGGCTTACGAACGGGCAAAGGATATCCGAGTGATGAGCCGTGCCCGTCCTACCGATAAGCAGCGACTGGTGGCGATGCTCCAGAAGCGAGGCGAAGTGGTTGCCGTAACAGGCGACGGTACCAACGATGCTCCGGCGCTTCACTATGCCCACGTGGCTTGTCGCTGGGTTCGGGAACTTCCGTGGCAAAAGAGGCTTCGGATATGACCCTGCTCGATGATTCCTTCAAGTCTATCGCCAACGCCGTGATGTGGGGACGCTCGCTCTATCGCAACCTGCAGCGCTTCCTCTTCTTCCAGTTGGTAGTAAATGTGGCAGCCCTCCTGCTGGTGCTTGGCGGATCTGTCATCGGAACCGAGATGCCTTTGACGGTTACTCAGATTCTCTGGGTCAACCTTATCATGGATACCTTCGCAGCCCTGGCACTCGCCTCATTGCCTCCATCTCACGAGGTGATGAAGGAGAAACCACGCAAGGCATCCGATTTCATCATCAACAAGAGCATCGGTTTCGGCATCCTGTTCTGCGGCATCGTCTTCTTCCTCGTGATGTTTGCCCTGCTGGTTTACTGCGAGCGCAGAGGCAAGGGTGGAGTAGATGTGCATGAACTGACCATGTTCTTCACCACTTTCGTGATGATTCAGTTCTGGAACCTCTTCAATGCCAAGGCGCTGATGAGTCATCACACCGCCTTCCGCCATTTCCTGAAGGATAAGGGAATGATTCTGGTGCTTGTACTGGTATTGGTGGGTCAGTGGATTATTGTAACCTTTGGTGACGAAATGTTCCGCACCACACCATTGTCGCTCCACGAGTGGCTGCTCATCATCGGCTCAACCTCCGTTGTACTTTGGGTGGGCGAGCTGTGGAGAGCTTTTAAGAGAATGATAGCAAAGAGAAGATAGAATGAATACAATACATTATAACGATACCGTGCAGTTGCCGCCATGTGTGGCAACCATCGGTTTCTTCGACGGGGTGCATCGTGGACATCAGTTCCTGATTCATCATCTCGTAGAGACAGCACGAAAGGATGGCTTGCAATCCACCGTCATCACCTTCGATGCGCATCCCCGCAAGGTGTTGCAGGCGGATTATCAGCCGGAGATGCTGAGCACGCTCGATTCCAGCTGCTGCTGCTTTCGAAGACGGAAGTGGATAACGCCGTGGTGCTGCATTTTGACAAGGCGATGGCTGCCATGTCGGCAAGAGAGTTTATGCAGCAGGTGCTCCACGACCATCTCAACGTAAGGAAACTCTTCATCGGCTACGACCATCGCTTCGGTCACAATCGTGCAGAGACTTTCGAGGATTACGTGCGCTACGGCAGTGAGATGGGTATCGAGGTAATCAGGAACGAAGCCTTCCAGATAGATGGCATCAACATCTCTTCTTCCGTCATCCGCTCTTTCCTGAAAGAGGGAGAAGTGGAGATGGCAGCCCAGTGCCTCGGTTTCCCTTATACCATCATCGGAAAGGTGGTGAACGGATTCCATGAAGGCAGAAAGCTCGGCTTCCCTACTGCCAATCTCGACATCTCGCACTTCGGACAGATGATTCCTGCCCCTGGCGTCTATGCCGTAAAGGTAAGACTGGAGAATTCGGTGGTATGGAAGCGGGGAATGATGAACGTGGGCAACCGTCCTACCTTCAATGGCAAGCAGATAACGCTGGAGACGCATATCTTCAATTTCGATGGCGACATCTACGACCAGCTCCTGCTAGTAGGCTTCGTGAAGCGAATAAGGGGCGAACAGAAGTTTGACGGTCCCGAGGAGTTGGCGGCGCAACTAAAGGTGGATGAGCAGACCGTGCTGGATCTCTTCGAAAAGGAAGTGGAATGATAGCAAGAATGCTATTAACTATAAAACAGTTAATTATAAACTATAAAAGCAATGGCAAAGATTAATTTAAAGAGAGGTTTGACGGATGTGGTCCTCTACCTTATTATATTTATAGTAGTACAAATCATCATGATGTATGCCGGTGTTGGAATCTGGGCAGGCATCAAGGGTGAAGGTTATCAGGCAACGCTTCAGGCAGTAAGTACGGGCGGCAACGCCATTCTTACGGCGCTTGTTCAGGTGTTCAGCAGTGTCATCACCCTCATCATCTTCCTGAAGACGAAGTGGACGCCGCTTACCCGCAGTTATCTGCTTTCCAAGCCTTGGGGCACGCTTCTCTGGGTGGCATTGTTCTCCCTGGGAACCATCATCCCCCTGTCGTTCCTCTATGAGCAGCTGGGCATCGAGATGGATGAGAATACTCAGCAGATATTCACCTCGCTGATGAAGGAGCCTTGGGGCTATGTAGCAATCGGCATCCTGGCGCCTCTTGCCGAAGAGGTAGTATTCCGTGGAGCCATCCTCCGCACCCTGCTGGGCATCATGAGCAAGAAGAACCATTGGGTTGCCATCATGATTTCGGCAGCCATCTTCGGAGTAGTTCATGCCAATCTGGCACAGTTTATCAATGCCCTCCTGATGGGCTTGCTCCTGGGATGGATGTATTATCGCACCGGGAGTCTTGTTCCGGGCATCCTGCTCCACTGGGTGAACAATACGATGGCGTATGTCCTTGCCAATATCATGCCGCAGAGCGATGGCAAACTCATCGACCTCTTCCATGGCGATGAGAAAACCATGTATTATGCCGTAGGCTTCTCTCTCTGCATCATGATTCCAAGTTTTATACAGATGATTATCAGATTAAAGAAAGCAAAGGCTTAAGAGATAAATAAACGAGTAAAAAGGTTACCTGAATGGGTAGCCTTTTTTCAGATATACAAGTAGATATTATGAAGATTATAGAAAGCAGTATCATAGGAAAGAAGAGCCCTGAGGCTTGTGAGGATGGAATGGTAGTTACCGATGATTTCATCGCAGTGATTGATGGCAGTACGAGCAAGACTCCGAAGCATCTCAATCCTGATATGAAGAACGGAAGATATGCCATGATGCTTATCTCGGAGTATATTCGTGAAGAGTTGAAAGCGGATGCCTCGGTAGATGATTTCTGCCAGGGTGTGACAGTCTATATATATAATAAGGTGTATGAAAAGCTAGGGGTGGAAGAGCGGTTGAAGGAGCATCCGGAAGAGCGGCTTACCGCCTCGGCTATCCTTTATAGCCGGACAAGGAATGAAGTATGGATGGTGGGTGATTGCCAGGCTATCATCGATGGAAAGCTTTATGAGAACGGCAAGCCTTATGAGCAGGAGATTGCCAGAAAGAGGGTAGAACTGATAGAGCAGGGCCTTTCGCCTGCTGAGGCTAGAAAGCAGATAGAGCCATTATTGATCGAGGCGATGCTTTCCGGGCAGAACCAGACCTATCCGGTTATCGATGGATTTCCTATCTATCGGGAGGGAGTGAAGGTTGTCTCTGTTTCAGATTCTTGTTCTGTTCAAGATTCTGTTCCAGCATCAGATTCTGTCCCTTGTTCTGACTCCGTTTCTGCATCAGGTACATTTTTGTCTCTTCCTCCGAGATTGTATTGGCAAGTGATGGCTATCCTTTCCTGGAGCCAACCTTGGCAGCGAGCGAGGCGGCATTGGCAGAGCAGATTGCCAACGACCCTCAGAACATCCATTCCTTTATCGCCACCAAGGGCATCGTTGAGGGCAATAAGAGCTTCGATGATAGAACTTATATTCGATTTTCGTTTGAAAAATAAAACACGGACAAATTCAATTTGTCCGTGTTATTTTTTTATGACTTCTGCCCCAAGAAACGGTGAGTTCTTGAGGAGAAAACTATGAGTTAGATTCGTTAACAAAGAGGGCAAGGAGTTAACAGGTTAACAGTTAACAGCTGTTTTTTGCATCCTCCCCCTCCTGCGTACCTTATTATATTTAAATATATATATACTTATTATTATATGTGAGTGGGGAGTAGTATGCATTTTCGGGCTGTTAACTGTTAACCTGTTAACCCTCATCAGGAAAATCATCCTTTTAATTTCTCCTTCTTGAGCTAGCCAAGAGCCTTATATGAAGGCAGGCAGGAGTCATCAATGATGACCGGCAGGAGGCTTTAATGATGACTCTTGATGGCGATAAATTGTGCCCCACGAAACTATGAATTAGTTTATTTATAAAACAGCAAGGGCTGCCAGTACATCCTGGCAGCCCTATTACGTTAGTATGTTATGAAAAATTTGAGAGAATTGAAACTTCACAGTTTCAGAATTGTTTTACTAAACATGATTTTTTATATAGAGAAAGCATAGAAATAACTACTTCAATATCGTAGGAGAAGGGGTGGTGCTTATCTGGTCGATGCCCGTGCGCTGCATGGAATCAACCGAAGCTGAATCGCCCATGGCTACGGAAACGCCCTTGCCACTCTTGGTGTATCCTACGTTTTCAATCTGATTATCGACATCGTTCTGGAATGGCACCTGAGCAGCGTTGCCCAGGGTCAAGACGATAGCTACCACGGCAGCAGCCTTGAAGAGAGGCTTCAGACGCTCTGTCAATGAAACAACCTTTGCCTTGTTAGGCTCCTTGGTGTATTCATCTTCAATCATCGCCATCATCTTCTGATCGAAGTCATCACCCAGCGTCTCTTGCTTAGCCTCGCCCATCTCGTAAGAGAAGAGCGCCTGATATGGCTTCAGCTCGGCAGGCAACTCGTCCTGGCTGAAGAATGCACGGAGAATCTCCTCTTCTTCGAGAGAAGTCTCGGCCTTCCAATAGCGGTCCAAAAGTTGGTTGATGTACTTATAATCCATAACTGTCGAATTGTTGAAATCTTTGTTTAACTGTTTGTCGAGCCCTGAAGATGTTCACCTTGACCTGGTCTTCGGTGATGCTGAGGATGTCTGCTATTTCCTTATAGGATTTTCCTTCGATGTCTCGAAGTTGCAGACAGCTGCGCTGCTTCTCGGGCAACTCATTAATGATGTTCCTTACGATGTTCAGCTTGTCTTTCTGAATCATTCGTTCGGAAGGAGTGGATGATGTCTCGTCGAGCCTTTCTGTGGTCTGCTCTTCCAGCGAATCGTTCTGATTATCCATCTTCTTGATGCGGTCGAGCGAGAGGTTGCGGGTGATGGTGAGGCTGTAGGCCTCGATGGAGTCAAGCTCCTGCCATCTGTCGCGGGCATTCCAGACTTTAATCATGGTATCCTGCACAACGTCCTCCGCTTCCTCCCGGTTGAGAGTAATGCGAAGTGCCAGCCTGAAGAGTTTATTCTTCAGCGGCAAAACATCGTTTTGGAAACTGATTTTTTTCATCCCTCTATAATTAATGACGACTCACCTGTAAGAAAGTTACAAGCAACTCTGAATTATTTCTATTTTTAACTCTTAATAACAGTTCCGTGCTTTCCGTCGATGGCGGTAGCAAGGGTGATAATCACTTCTTTTACGCCTGCATCGATGGCTGCAAGGGCATTCTCCAGCTTTGGAATCATGCCGCCTGCCACGGTACCGTCTGCTTTGTATCTCTCAAAATCGGCATGGGTAATCACTGGAATCACGCTGTCGTCATCCTCAGGATTGCTGAGCACACCTTTCTTTTCAAAACTATATATTAATGTCACGTCGTAGTAAGGAGCCAAAGCCTTGGCTGTCTCGCTTGCGATGGTATCGGCATTGGTATTGAGGATATTGCCCTTTCCGTCGTGGGTCAGCGGAGCCATCACCGGGGTGATGCCTTCGTTAATCAGGGTCTGGAGCATCTTGCCGTTGGCACGCTCTACATCGCCTACGAATCCGAAGTCGATGCCATCCTTCAATGGGCGCTTATGACTATGGATTACGTCCATGTCGGCACCTGTCAGGCCGAGGGCGTTCACGCCGTTAGCCTGAAGCTTGGCAACCAGGTTCTTGTTTACCAAACCGCCATAAACCATCGTTACCACTTCCAGCATATCTGCATCGGTGATGCGACGGCCGTTTACCATCTTGCTCTCGATGCCGAGGGCTGCAGCTACCTTGGTGGCACGGCGTCCACCGCCATGTACCAATACTTTCTTGCCGGGAATGGCTGCAAAATCCTTCAAGAGCTGTGCCAGCTGCTCGCTGTCTTCAACGATGGCACCGCCTACCTTTACTACTGTTACTTTTTTCATCTTATCTTATGTTGAATGTTTACTGAAGATATGTGTATCCGAAGAGACCATTGCGATAGGTGCCCAGGAACTCCTTACCCTCATCGAGTGAAATCTTGCCTTCCTTCACACTCTTGGTTACCCACTGCTCCAACTGGCGGACGAGCTTCTTAGGATTGTACTGTACGTAATCCAATACCTCCTCTACGGTCTCGCCATCGAATATCTGGTCGATGCAGTACTTGCCATCCTTTACAGAGATGTGGGCAGCATTGGTGTCGCCGAAGAGATTGTGCATGTCGCCCAGAATCTCCTGGTAGGCACCTACGAGGAACACGCCGAGATAGTATGGCTCGTTCTTCTTCAATGGATGAAGAGGGAGAACGTTGCCGATATGACCATCGGTTACGAAGTTGGCAATCTTGCCGTCGCTGTCGCAGGTGATGTCCTGCAAGGTGGCGTTGCGGGTAGGACGCTCGTCCAGGCGCTGGATTGGCATGATAGGGAAGAGCTGGTCGATGGCCCAACTGTCTGGCAGGCTCTGGAACAATGAGAAGTTGCAGAAATACTTGTCGGCAAGAATCTTGTCCAATCCCCTGAGCTCCTCAGGCACATGCTTCATGTGCTTGGCAAGGTTGTTGATCTCGTGGCACACGCTCCAGTACATCGCCTCAATCTCGGCACGGGTCTTCAAATCTACGATGCCGTGAGAGAAGAGCTGCAATGCCTCGTCGCGAATCTGTTCGGCATCGTGCCAATCCTCCAGCATGTTGCGAGGATTCAGGTTGTCCCATATCTCGTAAAGGTCCTTAACCAGCTGGTGGTCGGTTTCCTTTGCTTCAAACTCCTCTGGCATTTCCGGCAGGGAAGCAGTCTCCAGCACATCAATCACCAATACGGAGTGGTGGGCAGAGAGCGAACGGCCACTCTCGGTGATGAGGTTAGGATGGTTGATATTGTTCTTGTTGGCTGCATCAACGAATGTATAGACACAGTCGTTCACATACTCCTGGATAGAGTAGTTTACAGAGCTTTCGCTGCTGGCAGAACGGGTGCCGTCGTAATCTACGCCAAGACCACCGCCACAATCTACGAAATCTACATTGTAGCCCATCTTGTGGAGGTTGATGTAGAACTGAGCCGCTTCACGGAGAGCCGTCTGGATGCGGCGGATCTTGGTAATCTGGCTTCCGATGTGGAAGTGGATGAGGCGCAGGCAGTCGTGGAATCCCATCTCCTCAATCTTGCTGAGGGCAGTAAGCAGTTCGGCACTTGTCAAACCGAACTTCGAAGCATCGCCACCGCTCTCAGCCCATTTGCCTGAGCCTGAAGAAGCGAGCTTGATGCGGATTCCGATGTTTGGCTTCACGTTGAGCTTACTTGCCACCTTGGCGATGATATCCAGCTCGTTGAGCTTTTCTACCACGATGAAGATGCGCTTACCCATCTTCTGGGCGAGCAAGGCAAGTTCGATGTAGCTCTCGTCCTTGTAACCGTTGCAGATGATGAGTGAGTCGCTCTGTGCCTGTACGGCGATAACGGCATGAAGTTCTGGTTTGGAACCGGCTTCCAGTCCCAGGTTGAACTTCTTTCCATGAGAGATGATCTCCTCTACAACCGGCTGCATCTGGTTCACCTTGATAGGATAGATGACAAAGTTTTCCCCCTTGTAACCATATTCCTCCTTGGCCTTCTGAAAACAGCTGGCTGTCTTCTCGATGCGGTTGTCGAGGATGTCTGGGAAACGGAGCAGTACGGGAGCGTTGATGTCGCGTAATGCCAACTCGTCCATGATGTCGCGCAGGTCTATCTGCGTGTTGTCCTTGCATGGAGTTACATAGACATCACCCTTGTCGTTGATGCCAAAGTAAGAAGTGCCCCAACTACCAATGTTGTAGAGCTCCTTCGAGTCTTCAATAGTCCATTTCTTCATTTTCTGTTCTTGGTCTTGCTAAAAAGTTTGTTTTATAATATTTTCTGTTTATGATAAATCGTAGAAAGGTAAGCCGTCTCTTGTCTTGAGTTGGCTTACCTTTTTTCTTTATACGTTCAGCAGGCTACGAACCTCCTGTACTGTTTCGTTTACTTTATCCAAGTTGTCCATCACATTGATGTCTATGATATGTTTTGCCTTCTCGTAGAAAGGCTCGCGCTGCTTCAGCTGCTCGCGGATGAATACCTGTACTTCCTCCGGAGTCTTGTTGAGCAGCAGGGGGCGTACGCCCTTGCCCATCTTGAGGTGAGCATAGAGGGTTTCTGGCGTTGCCTTGAGGTAGATGGTGCAGCCCGACTGGTTCATATACTCCATATTGTCGAAGAAACAAGGTGTTCCTCCGCCACAGCTAACCACTACGTTTTCAAACTCCGCCACCTCGTGGAGCATGTTATGCTCTATGTGGCGGAATCCCTCTTCTCCTACTTCGTCAAAGATCTGCTTCACGGTTTTGCGCATACGGCTCTCGATGTACCAATCGAGGTCGTAGAACATCACGCCAAGCTCTTTGGCGAGGGCTTTGCCGACAGTAGTCTTGCCGGCTCCCATATATCCAATGATGATGATAGACTTCATTTTATTCTTTTTTACTTCTTCTGCCTCTTGCCTTTGGTTCTGGTGCTTCCTTGATGATGGTCATGCACTCCTCGTAGCTGAGTGACTCTACGTTCTCCTGCTTTGCCTTAGGAATGCGATAGTTCTTGCCATCGAATGCGATGTAAGGACCATAGCGCCCGTTCAGGAGCTCCAGCTTGTTGTCTTCCTCAAAGGTCTTGATATGGCGTTTCTGCTCGTTAGAGCGTTTTTCGTTGATAAGTTCCACTGCCTGTTCCAGGGTGATGGCCATTGGGTCGATTTCCTTTGGAATGGATACATACTTGCGGTCGTGGAGTACGTATGGACCGAAACGGCCGCTTCCGATGGTTACGGTAGAGCCTTCGAACTCACCTACCTGGCGAGGCAGCTTGAAGAGTTCCAATGCTTCCTCCAGAGTAATGGTCTCGATGCTCTTGTCGGCAGGCAACTGGGCAAACTGCGGCTTGTTCTCGTCTTCTGCGGTACCAATCTGAACCACAGGACCGAATCTTCCGATCTTTACGAATACAGGGCGGCCGCTCTTTGGGTCCTTGCCCAGTTCACGCTCACCGGCCTTGTGCTCGCTGCGTGCTTCCATCACACCCTTTACTTCCGGTTCGAAACGCTTGTCGAAATCCTTCATCCATTTGGTCCACTCGGTCTTTCCCTCGGCGATATCATCAAACTTCTGCTCTACGTTGGCCGTAAAGTTATAGTCCATGATGTTAGGGAAGTTGGCCATCAGGAAGTCGTTTACCACAATACCGATATCGGTAGGGAGAAGCTTTCCCTTTTCAGAGCCAGCCTGTTCCTTCTTGGTCTTCTGGGTAATCATGATACCCTTCAGCGTATCTACGGTGTAGGTGCGTTCCTCGCCCTGCTTGTCACCCTTTACCACGTATTCACGCTGCTGGATGGTGCTGATGGTAGGAGCATAGGTAGATGGACGGCCGATGCCGAGGTCTTCCAGCTTCTTCACCAGACTTGCTTCGGTGTATCTTGCTGGCGCCAGAGAGAATTTCTCTGTGGCGATGATCTCACGGCGCTGCAACTCATCGCCTTCCTTCATAGCAGGCAGGAGATGGGTTGAATCTTCTACGTTCTCATCCTCATCGGTAGATTCGCGATATACCTTGAGGAAACCATCGAATACAACAACCTCACCATTGGCAACAAACTTCTCGCTGGTGTTGTCGATGCTGATATTGATGGTAGTCTTCTCCAACTGTGCATCCTCCATCTGCGAAGCGATGGTACGTTTCCAGATCAGGTCGTAAAGACGCTTCTCCTGACTGGTGCCATCGATGCTTGTCTCGCTCATGTAGGTAGGGCGGATGGCCTCGTGAGCCTCCTGTGCACCCTTGGAGTTGGTATGATAGGCACGTGGCTTGCTGTATTCCTTGCCGTACTCCTTGATAATTTCATCCTTGCTGGCATTGCTGCAGAGGGAAGAGAGATTCACACTGTCGGTACGCATGTAGGTGATGCGTCCACCCTCGTATAGACGCTGAGCCACCATCATGGTCTGGCTTACGGTGAAGCCGAGCTTGCGGGCTGCTTCCTGCTGCAGGGTTGATGTGGTGAAAGGAGGCGCTGGTGTACGCTTCAGCGGCTTCTTGGTGACAGCCTCTACGGTGAACTTGGCGTCCTTGCACTTCTCCAGGAAGGCTTCCACCTCTTCATGGGTCTTGAAACGGTGATCGAGCTCTGCCTTTACCTCTGTGGCTGCGCCATTCTCGCTGATCAGGGCGAATACGGCGTTGACACGATAGTATGGTTCGCTCTTGAACTTCTGGACTTCACGCTCACGCTCCACGATGAGGCGTACGGCAACACTCTGTACACGACCGGCAGAGAGGGCTGGCTTCACCTTTCTCCACAATACAGGAGAGAGCTTAAAGCCCACGATGCGGTCGAGCACACGACGTGCCTGCTGGGCATTCACCAAGTTCATGTCCAGGTGGCGTGGGTGCTCAATAGCGTCTAAGATGGCAGGTTTGGTAATTTCATGGAAGACGATACGGCTTGTCTTCGCTTCATCCAGTCCGAGTACTTCGCAAAGGTGCCAGCTGATGGCTTCTCCCTCGCGGTCCTCATCGGATGCTAACCAAATCTTCTTAGCTTGTTTCGCTGTTGATTTCAATTCTGTGACGAGCTTTTTCTTTTCCTCTGGAATCTCATAACAAGGTTCCATGGTCTTCTCGTCTATACTGAGTTCCTTCTTCTTGAGGTCACGGATATGACCGTAAGAAGACATCACCTTGAAGTCTTTACCTAAAAACTCTTCGATTTTCTTAGCCTTTGCAGGGCTCTCGACGATTACTAAATTTTCTTGCATACGCTTCTACACAATTTCTTTTGGTCTGCAAAAGTAAATAAACTTTTTGCTTATACCTTATTATATAGTGATTTTTTTGGTTTTTTAAATGTTTTGGGGCGTATTTTCATTCTTTCGTCTTGTGTTTTGCAAGAAATTTAGCCACACCTTGTCTTATGGAGCCTAATCCGAACTCTTCGGGATGGAGGTTGCTGAGAGGAATCCAGTATGACTCCTCGGCATCGTCCATCGCCTCCACATGAGAGAGGTCTTTCACCTTTACAGCATAGAACATATCTAGGGTATGAACCAGGAAGTCGGAATAGAGATAGAGGTTAGGGATGCTGAACTGATAGTTCACCCCGATTACTTCCAGACCCGTTTCTTCCTTTACTTCTCTAGCCACGCCTTCTTCACCGGTTTCATCCATATCTACGAATCCGCCCGGCAAGTCGAGGGTGCCTTTGGCTGGCTCGTTTTTTCTGCGAACCACCAGAAGTTCTTCTTTCTCGTTGAGGATGAAGGCTACTATGGCGCTGCTGGGATTCAGATAGTAGGTGAATCCGCAGTCCTTGCATTTTTTACTCTTGAAGTTGTTGATCTCGAAATGTTGAGAGCCGCAAACTGGGCAAAACTTGAATTTGTCTAAAACGTGACTCATAATATATATATTAAAGAGCGGTCGGTCTTTGGATTTCACAAAGATCGACCGCTATGTTATTAATTACCAATTGTCTGTTCGGAATGGGAAGAGAGGCAGGCCGCCTGCATTTGCCATGTTGCCGAGCTGGAAGTTGCGGAAGCAGTAGCGCAGAGCTACCGGCTTCTTGACTTCAGGGCTGGTTACGACGATGCACTCGTTCCATCCGTCGTTGCCTTCCTGCCAGAAATGCTTGGCTGTGGCAGGATGGAACACCTTGTCTTCGCCGGCTACCTCGAAGCCCTTGATGCCTTCAAAGCGGTTATAGGCTCCGTAGGTGTTGTCGAAGTGAACCTTCACAGTGTCGCCAACAATCTTCATCTCCTTGAAAGTCATACTCTCGCAGAAGAGTCCCTTCATACCGTAGGTCTTGCTGAGTGCCTGAAGAGCCAGACGCTCACCTACAGGCTGCTTCTGGCATGGGTGAATCTGCTCTACCTCGTATGGATAAACCAGATCTTCGGTGCAGACTATGCCACTGTTCGGGATGATCTTGGCTGCATTAAACTGCTGCTCGCGAAGTCTTGGACCTGCATCACCATTCACATCGCCATTATGATAAGGTGCAATCTGCACGAAATAGAATGGCAGTTCGCCCTGCTTGAAGTCTCTGCGCCACTGGGCTACGAGGTCGGCAAGACGCTGGGTGTATTGACCTGCCGGGTCGCCCACGTTGGAACAGCCTTGATAGAAGAGGATTCCCTTTACGCTATAGTTGAGGATAGGATGGAAGGTTCCGTTGCCCCAGAGAAGAGGGTAGAGAAAGTCCCACTTGAACTTAGGATTCTTCGTCATCTTGAGGGAGTCGAGGTCTTCTTTCGTGTTCTTTTTCAGATAGTCACGGTCGAGCCAGCTTTCTACTCGGCTTCCACCCTTGTTTGCCATGACTAGTCCCACAGGCACGTTGAGCGCCTTGTTGACAACCTGTGCAAAGAAATATCCGGTGGCAGATGCATCGCCCACGGTTTCCGGATTAACCTCCTTCCATTCGCAGTTGGCGTCATCCAGCGGTTTGCTGCTCATCACGCTAGGAATCTTCACGTAGTGTACACCTTTATATTGGTTGGCTTCCAATACAGCCTTGTTGTAGCCTTCTATAGGCAGTTGCCGAAACCTTTCACCGGCATCTCCATATTGCTCTGTCCGGCGCAGACCCATACTTCACCAGCCAGTACATTATTGAGGGTAGTCTTTTCGCCATCATCGAAGGTAATGGAGAGCGGAGTGTAGCTAGCCTTGGGAGTCTGTACCTTGACAGCCCACTTGCCATCCTTTCCGGTCTTTGCCGAATATTTCTGCTGCGACCATGAGGTGCTTACCTCTACCAGGGTGCCAGGTTTGTCCCAACCCCAGAGATTGGCTTCTGAATCTTGTTGGATAATCATGTTGTCACCCAGGATGTGTGGCAACTTTACTTTAGCGTTTGCTCCTGCTGTTACGAGAGCCAATGCTGCGAAAGCTAAAAGTTTCTTGTTCATTTTTTAGTGCTTAAAATTTATTGTTGCTGTTAATCTATTGTAGCTCGTATTGGATGATAGGAGCCGGAAGCCTGGAGAAAAGTCCAGACTTCCGACTTGTCTGTTGTATGAAAGCTCGTATTAAAGAAGGTTCTTGATGGCTGCATCAATGTCCTTGATCTGTATGTCGCGGGCTCTCAGAGTATTGCTTCTGTCAATGAGGAAGAAGGTAGGGATGCTCTGCACGTTATAGAGCTGGAGACTTGTTCCCTGGATGCCGTTCTCTTCACGTACACAGATCCATGGAAGGGCAGCGGTAGATGTTTTCCAGAAGTGCTCATCTGGATCTGCGGAAACCTGATAGATTTCCAGTCCGGCGGCATGATACTTGTTGTAAAGCTCACGGAGCATCATGATGCGCTTGGTGCTCTCGCTGCTGGCGAAGATATGGAAATCGAGCAATACCACCTTGCCGGTGAGATCAGAGAGGCGGCGAACTTGTCCCTTGTTGTCCTGTAGGGCAATTTCAATGCATCCGTTTACGCTCACCTTGCTTGCCTCAATCTGCTGCTGTGCACGCTGCCTGTCAATGATACGGATATCCTTCATGCCCTCGATGGCGATGTTGTGCAGGTTCTTGCCACGCTCTGCTCCTGGATAGTAAGTATCCCAGCTTGTAGCTACGGCAGCGAATACTTTCACGTCATCCTTGTTGTTGCGAGGGTTGAAGATGAGTGAGTTGGTGTTGCCCAACTGGATAGTCTGGAAGAGTGCATAGTAAGAGGAAGCCTTCATCGGCTCCTTGAAGATGTAGTTGGTCTTTACATCCTGCTTGTATGCAGCCAGCATGCGAGCTACGATAACATCCATGGAGTCCACCCCGATGTTAGGGCTCTTGACGATGCCGTTGATATTGCTCTGCAGAGTCATCTGCTTGAGCGAAAGTTCCTTGATCTTGCTGCAGTTCTCTGAGCCTTCCACCTCGTACTTGTAGCTCATCTGAGGATAAGCTGCCTTCACGTTGACGGTCTCGGTTGAGTCGATACTGAGGTTGATGCTCTGGTTGGCAATGCGGAGACGGTAGAATTCAGGAGTGATGCTGTCCATCGCATTCTCTTCGAAAGCGAAGGATCCATCTTCACCCAGTTTCACCGAGTCAATCTTCACCGGACCATTCAGGCTGAGGTTCTCCAGGTAGAGCATAGAGTCCTGAGCCTCGGTAATATTACCGTTGATATGAAATTTCTTGTTGTTACAAGAAGTGAGAGCCAGCGCAGCTACCATAATCACTGCCGCTGAATAGATTCTAGATATCTTCATGAATTTTAGTATTTTGCGAAATTATCGACTGCAAAGGTAGTAATAAAATCGGGAATAATGCACCTTAGATAGATAAAATTATTAAAAAAGTAGAAAATAGTTGCCCAAATATTCGTTTATTAATTATTAAAGAGGTATCTTTGCACCGTTTTAGATATTAGATGTTAGACAAAACAATAAGTTTTAATAATTAGATGAACGTAATTACAAAAAGTGTTCAGTTGCCTGATGGAAGAACCATCACAATTGAGACCGGAAAAGTTGCAAAACAGGCTGATGGTGCTGCGGTTCTCCGCATGGGTAACACAGTGCTTCTCGCAACTGTTTGTGCAGCAAAGGATGCAGTTCCGGGTACAGATTTCATGCCTTTGCAAGTAGATTACCGTGAGCAGTACAGTGCTGCTGGCCGTTTCCCTGGTGGTTTCACCAAGCGCGAAGGCAAGGCTAGCGACGAGGAGATCCTTACCTCTCGCCTTGTGGACCGTGCTTTGCGTCCACTTTTCCCTTCTAACTACCATGCAGAAGTTTACGTACAGGTAATGTTGCTCTCAGCCGATGGTGTTGACCAGCCAGATGCCCTTGCAGGTTTCGCTGCTTCAGCTGCCATGGCTTGTTCAGATATTCCTTTCGAGCACTACATCTCTGAGGTTCGTGTAGCTCGTATCAATGGTGAGTATGTTGTTAACCCTACATTCCAGCAGATGGAAGAGGCTGACATGGATATCATGGTTGGTGCTACCAAGGAGAACATCATGATGGTGGAAGGTGAGATGAAGGAAGTTTCTGAGCAGGATCTGATTGGCGCCCTCAAGGCTGCTGCCGAGGCTATCAAGCCTATGTGCGAGCTCCAGTATGAGTTGGCTAAGGAGAAGGGTACTGACGTAAAGCGTGAGTATGATCACGAGATCAACGACGAGGAACTCCGTGAGCAGATCAAGTCTGAGCTTTACAAGCCTGCTTATGATATCAACCACCAGGCGTTGGAGAAGCATGCTCGCCAGGATGCTTTCGACAAGGTTTTGGCTGACTTCCTCGAGAAGTATGACGCAGCTCATACCGATCTTTCTGAGGAAGACTTGGAGGAGAAGCACGCTGAGGCTACCCGCTACTATGATGACGTAATGCGCGATGCTATGCGTCGTTGCATCCTCGATGAGGGCTTGCGTCTTGATGGTCGTGCTACTACAGATATCCGCCCTATCTGGTGCGAGGTATCTCCACTTCCAATGCCTCACGGAAGCGCTATCTTCCAGCGTGGTGAGACCATGTCTCTCTCTACATGTACTCTTGGTACAAAGATGGATGAGAAGCTTATCGACGGTGTGCTCGAGAAGAGCTACCAGCGCTTCCTCCTTCACTATAACTTCCCTCCATTCTCTACAGGTGAGGCTAAGGCTCAGCGCGGCGTAGGTCGTCGTGAGATTGGTCACGGTCACTTGGCATGGCGTGGTTTGAAGGGCCAGATTCCTACAGACTTCCCTTACACAGTTCGTTTGGTAAGCCAGATCCTTGAGTCTAACGGTTCTTCTTCTATGGCTACTGTTTGTGCAGGTACACTCGCTCTGATGGATGCAGGTGTTCCAATGAAGAAGCCAGTTTCAGGTATCGCTATGGGTCTTATCAAGAACCCAGGTGAGGACAAGTACGCTATCCTCAGTGATATCCTCGGTGATGAGGATCACTTGGGTGATATGGACTTCAAGACCACTGGTACCCGCGATGGTTTGACCGCAACACAGATGGATATCAAGTGTGACGGTTTGAGCTTCGAGATTCTTGAGGAGGCTTTGATGCAGGCTAAGGCTGGTCGTGAGCACATCCTCAACTGCATGATGGAGACTATCTCTGAGCCACGTGCTGAGATGAAGCCACAGGTTCCACGTATCGTAGCATTCGATATTCCTAAGGAGTTCATCGGTGCTGTCATCGGCCCTGGTGGTAAGATTATCCAGCAGATGCAGGAGGATACAGGTGCTACTATTACTATCGAGGAGACTGATGGTAAGGGTCACGTACAGGTATCTGCTCCTAACAAGGATTCTATCGATGCTGCTTTGGCTAAGATCAAGGCTATCGTAGCTGTTCCTGAGGTTGGTGAGGTTTACGAGGGTACTGTTCGCTCTATCATGCCTTACGGTTGCTTCGTAGAGATTCTCCCAGGTAAGGATGGTTTGCTCCATATTTCTGAGATCGATTGGAAGCGTCTTGAGACAGTTGAAGAGGCTGGCATCAAGGAAGGCGACAAGATCAAGGTGAAGTTGATGGAGATTGATCCTAAGACTGGTAAGTACAAGCTTTCTCACCGTGTGTTGATGGAGAAGCCAGAGGGCTATCAGGAGCGTGAGCGTCGTCCACGTCCAGAGCGTGGTGAGCGTCGCGGTCGTCGTGATGATCGTCATGAGGGTCGTGGTGAGCGTCCAGCTCGTCAGCCACGTCGTTACGAGCATCGTAATGAGGAGCAGGCTCCTAAGGATTTCAACGATTCTTTGGATCACAACAATGATGTAGAATAATCCTAGTATTATATACATTAATAAATATAGATGGGTGTATTTCGTCAAAAAAGCGGAATGCACCCGTTTTTTGTCAGAACCCTATGAAATAGTTCCCTTAACGAAAAATACACTTTCCCTTAAGGAAATAAATATTTTCCCTTAAGGAAAAAAATATTTTCTCTTAAGGAAACTTTTAATTGCTGAATTATATGTAAAAGATTCGCGATGAGTGTAATGGGAGAGATGGTCTAAGGATAACGGGTGTAAATACCGGGAAACTTCGAGATGTCTAAAAAACAATAAAGCCCTGCAAGTGAAACTTGCAAGGCTTTGCTTTCTGCGCTTCAAGATGGGCTTGAACCAACGACCCCCCTGATTAACAGTCAGGTGCTCTAACCAACTGAGCTATTGAAGCATTTTGCATTGCAGGAATATTGCGTTCCTTATTTGCGTGTGCAAAAGTACTAACTTTTCTTCAATCAGCCAAATTTTTCGGCAACTTTTTTCTGTTTTTCCTTAAAAAAGTGCATTTTTCGGTAGTTTTCACTACTTTTTGCATCAATTATGGCAGTTTTCGAGAAGAAATGAGTACTTTTGTGGTCGAATAATCATATAACAAGGTAAACATGAAAAAAGTATTGGTTTCATTGCTGATGGCGCTCCTCGTGGTGCCATCTATTGCACAAACAGATAAAGATCACGACTTCAAGATGGCTAAGAATATGGATATCTTCAATGCCATCTATAAGAATCTTGACTTGATGTACGTTGATACGCTCGATGCTGATGAGGTGGTGGGAAATGGCGTTAAGGCGATGTTGGGAAGCCTCGACCCTTATACTACCTACTATCCGGAGGAAAAAGTCAACGAACTGAAGAATATGCTCACCGGCAAATATGCTGGTGTGGGCGCTGTGGTGCGCTACAACTTCCAGTTGCAGCGTGTGTGCATTAGTGAACCTTATGCCAATATGCCCGCTGCAGAAGTGGGATTGAAGAAGGGTGATATCATCCTGAGTATCGATGACGAGGATATGACCAATAAGGAAGTTAGCTATGTAAGCGATCATCTCCGTGGAGAACCGGGTTCTTCCTTTATGTTGAAGGTAAAGCGACCAAGTACAGGTAAAATACTGAAGGTAAAGGTAACTCGCCGTACTATCCAGATGCCTTTCCTGCCATATTACGGAATGATGGAAGGTGGTATCGGTTATATCAACTTCAATTCTTTCACCGATAATTGTGCCAAGGATGTGCGCCGTGCTTTCATCGACCTGAAGAAGCAGGGAGCCAAGGGACTCGTCTTCGACCTCAGAAGCAATGGCGGTGGTTCGGTGAGCGAGGCCGTGAGCATCGTCAATATGTTTTTGCCAAAGGGAAAGACCGTATTGAAGATGAAGGGCAGATTGCAACGTTCCAACAATGAATACAAGACAACGGTAGAACCTGTTGACTCTGTGATGCCGATGGTAGTTCTGGTGAGTGGAAACACAGCCAGTTCCAGCGAGATTATGAGCGGTTGTCTGCAGGACTATGACCGTGCTATTATATTAGGTACGCGCACGTATGGAAAAGGTCTGGTACAGACCACGATGGATTTGCCATACAATGGACAGATGAAACTTACCACAGCCAAGTATTACATTCCAAGTGGCAGGTGCGTGCAGGCGCTTAATTACAAGCATACCAAAGGTGGTTATGTAGAGCATGTTCCAGATTCACTTACCAAGGTGTTCTATACAGCCGGTGGCAGAGAGGTGCGTGATGGAGGCGGTGTGAAGCCGGATGTAGAGGTGAAGCCGGATTCCTTGCCAAACATTGCTTTCTATCTCGCCGGTGCCCGCGACAGTAATGAGGTGATGCTCAATTACGAAGTGGATTATATCGCCAAACATCCTGCTATCGCACCAGCCAAGGATTTTACTTTGACAGATGCCGACTATGATGAGTTTAAGTCCCGCGTTCTGAAAGCGGATTTCAAGTACGACCGTGAGACTGAAAAATATCTCAAGGATTTGGAGAAACTTGCTAAGTTTGAAGGATATTACGAAGATGCAAAGCCAGAGTTCGAGGCGTTGAAAAAGAAGTTGAGTCACAATGTGGCAAAAGACTTGGATTTCAACAAAGACTACATCAAGCAGCTTTTGGAAAACGACATCGTGGCAGCTTATTATTTCCAGGCTGGAGCCATCCAGAATTCCCTGCGCTACGACAAGCAGATTAAGGCTGCCGTTAAGTTGTTAAATTCACCGGAAGAATACGGAAAAATACTCCATCCCGTGAAGAAATGACAACAAAAACCTGCACAATCGCCTAAAATTGCGCAGGTTATGAATAAAAAACAGAAAATTCTTTGGAGATTTTCAAAAATATTAGTAATTTTGCACACGTTCAGTGGAATGAGGGGCTCGCAAGAGTTCCTCATTTTATTTTAAATAGGTATATATGATAGATAAAAACGTCGTAAAAAAATTAGTTGATGAATGGCTCCAAGATCAGGAATATTTCTTGGTGGACATTGAAATCAGTCCAGACAATCGTATCGTAGTCGAGATTGACCATGTTGACGGTGTATGGATTGAAGATTGTGTGGCTTTGAGTAGATATATCGAGGAACGATTGAGTCGTGATGACGAGGACTACGAGCTGGAAGTAGGCTCTGCTGGTCTGGGTCAACCATTTAAGGTTCCACAGCAGTATATCAACTTCATTGGCAAGGAGGTAGAGGTGCTCGATGCTGACGGTATCAAGGTAAAGGGCATCTTGAAGGCTGTGGATGGCAATGATTTCACAGTAGGCGTAGAAGAAAAAGTGAAGGTAGAGGGCAAGAAGCGTCCTGTAAAGCAGGAGGTTGACCATGTTTACCAGATGGATAAAGTAAAATATACAAAATATATAATCAGTTTCAAATAGCTATGGCTAAAAAAGAGCAAGAATTAACAGCGAGTATGATTGATACATTCCGCGAGTTTAAAGAAACCAAGAATATCGACCGTACAACATTGGTAAGTGTATTGGAGGAAAGCTTCCGCAATGTACTTGCCAGAATTTTCGGTAGTGATGAGAATTTCGATGTAATCGTAAACCCAGACAAGGGCGATTTCGAGATTTATCGTAACCGTGTCGTTGTTGCTGATGGTGAGGTAGAAGATGAGAACAAGGAGATTACGCTTACCGAAGCACGCAAGATTGAGCCTGACTATGAGGTAGGTGAGGATGTGAGCGAGAAGGTAGATTTCAATAAGTTCGGTCGCCGTGCCATCTTGACTCTTCGCCAGACTTTGGCTTCTAAGATTCTTGAGCTTGAGCACGACTCACTCTACAATAAATATAAAGACCGTGTTGGACAGGTAATCTCTGGTGAGGTTTATCAGGTTTGGAAGCGCGAGGTTCTTATCGTTGATGACGAGAACAATGAGTTGATGTTGCCTAAGGCAGAGCAGATTCCTGGCGATATGTATCGTAAGGGCGAGACTGTACGTGCCGTCATCCTTCGTGTTGACAACGATAATAACAATCCTAAGATTATCTTGAGCCGTACCGCACCAATCTTCCTGCAGCGTCTGTTGGAGGCTGAGGTTCCTGAGATTGCAGATGGCTTGGTTGCTATCCGTCGCATTGCCCGTCTCCCTGGCGAGCGTGCCAAGATTGCTGTAGAGAGCTTCGATGAGCGTATCGACCCAGTTGGAGCTTGTGTAGGTGTTAAGGGTAGCCGTGTTCACGGTATCGTTCGTGAGCTTTGCAACGAGAACCTCGACGTCATCAACTATAGCTCTAATACCAAGCTGTTTATCCAGCGTGCCTTGGCACCAGCCAATATTACGTCTGTGAACATCGACGAGGAGAACAAGAAGGCAGAGGTGTTCCTGAAGCCTGAGGAGGTTAGCCTGGCTATCGGCCGTGGCGGTATGAACATCAAGTTGGCTTCTATGTTGACAGAATATACCATCGATGTATTCCGTGAGGTAGATGAGAATGAGGCTGACGAGGATATCTACTTGGATGAATTCTCTGACGAGATTGACCAGTGGGTTATCGATGCCATCAAGGGTATCGGTTATGACACTGCTAAGCAGGTGCTCAATGCCCCACGTGATATGATCGTAGAGAAGGCTGACCTTGAGGAGGAAACCGTGGATAACGTACTCAAGGTATTGAGAGCTGAATTCGAACAATAATTTCCCTAGCTGGCGAGTGCTTGCGGGGAATCTAACTTTAAAAATAGGAGAATAAAATAATTTATGAGCATCAGATTAAATAAAGCACTACGTGAATTGAATATAGGACTTCAGACGGCAGTTGAATTCCTAGAAAAAAGAAAGGACCTGGGAGAGGTCAAGGCCGAACCTAGCTTCAAACTCAGCGACCAGCAATACAAGGCATTGAACGATGCCTTCAGTCAAGATAAGGAGGTTCGTGATCAGGCCGAGAAACTCATCACCAAAAAGGCCAAGGATAAGAAGCGTGCGCCTGAGCAGAAGGACCATCGTGCCGAAAGCTTATTGGAGTCGAGCAACCAGCAGCAGTATAAGCCGTTGGGTAAGATCGACTTGAATAGCATCGGAAAGGGTAAGTCTGCAGAGTCTGCTGCTAAAAAGTCGGAGGCACCGAAGCATGAGACTGCTGCCGTCAGTCCTGCGCCAGTGAAAGAAGCTCATCGTAATGAGCCAAAACATGACCAGAGATCTAACCATGGATCTCATCAAAAACAAGAGATGAAACAAGAGAATCAGCAAAAGTCACAGCAGCCAAAGATGAACGACTTTAAGGGTCAGAAGAATGCTGCACAAGGTAATAAGAATGTAGAGACTCAGCAGCAGAATGCTGAGCAGAAGACTGCTGGCAACAGCCAGCCTTCTAGCGTGTTCACATTGAAGAGTGAGAAGAAATATACTTCAAATGAACCTAAGGTGTTGGGTAAGATTGATCTTTCTTCTCTCAATCAGAGCACTCGTCCTAAGAAGAAGTCTAAGGAGGAGCGCCGCAAGGAGCGTGAGGAGAAGTTGGCGCAGCAGCACAATGATCGCAAGAAGCGTGTTCGTATCAACAAGGAGCGTGTTGACATTAATGCCGAGGCTAAGAACAACAGTGCCGATGGTAATGGCCAGAATAAGGGCAATAATGGTGGCAACAACAAGAAGAATAAGAACAAGAATAGAAATAATAATAACAATAATAATAATAACCGCGGCAATAACAATAACAACCGTGGCAACCAGCGTCAGATTGAGGTGGACGACGAGGCTGTAGCACGTCAGGTAAAGGAGACTCTTGCCCGTTTGACCAGCAAGAGCCAGAACAAGAAGGGTGCTAAGTATCGTAAGGAGAAGCGTGAGGCTGTACAGGAGAAGTTGCAGGACCAGGCTCGCCAGGAGCAGAAGGAAAGCAAGACCCTGAAGCTTACTGAGTTCGTTACCGTTAGCGAGTTGGCTACGATGATGGACATCAGCGTTACTCAGGTTATCTCTACCCTGATGGGTGTAGGTATCATGGTTTCTATCAACCAGCGTCTGGATGCAGAGACCATCAACATGGTGGCTGAGGAGTTCGGTTTCAAGACCGAATACGTGAGTGCCGAGGTTCAGGAGGCTGTGAGCGAGGAAGAGGATGATGAGAATGACTTGGTTCCACGTGCTCCAATCGTAACCGTGATGGGTCACGTTGACCACGGTAAGACCTCTTTGCTCGACTATATCCGCAATACCAATGTGATTGCCGGTGAGGCGGGTGGTATTACCCAGCACATCGGTGCCTACAGTGTGACCCTGAACAGCGGTCGCAAGGTAACCTTCCTGGATACCCCAGGTCACGAGGCGTTTACCGCTATGCGTGCCCGTGGTGCTCAGGCCACCGATATCGCCATCATCATCATCGCAGCCGATGACTCTGTGATGCCTACTACCAAGGAGGCTATCGCCCATGCGCAGGCTGCCGGTGTGCCAATGGTATTCGCTATCAACAAGATTGATAAGCCAGGTGCTAACCCAGACCGTATCCGTGAGGACTTGGCTAACATGAACCTGCTCGTTGAGGAGTGGGGTGGTAAGTACCAGTGCCAGGAAATCAGTGCCAAGAAGGGTATCGGTGTTCACGATTTGCTCGACAAGGTGCTCCTCGAGGCTGATATGCTCGACTTGAAGGCTAACCCTAACCGTCGTGCCACAGGTACCATCATCGAGTCTTCGCTCGACAAGGGTCGTGGATATGTTTCTACCGTATTGGTTGCCAACGGTACCTTGAAGGTAGGCGATATTGTTCTCGCAGGTACTTCTTGGGGTCGTGTCAAGGCGATGTTCAATGAGCGTAATGCCAATATCAAGTCGGCTGCTCCAGCTGAGCCAGCTATCATCCTCGGTTTGAACGGCGCACCTACAGCAGGTGACCAGTTCCACGTAATCGAGACAGAGCAGGAGGCTCGCGAAATTGCCAACAAGCGTGAGCAGTTGCAGCGTGAACAGGGCTTGCGTACTCAGAAGCGCTTGACCTTGGGTGATATCTCTCACCGTATCGCACGTGGTGAGTTCCACGAGTTGAACGTCATCGTAAAGGGTGATACCGATGGTTCTGTTGAGGCATTGAGCGACTCATTCATCAAGCTTTCTACCGAGAAGGTTCAGGTGAACGTAGTCAACAAGGCAGTAGGTCAGATTTCAGAGAACGACGTGATGCTGGCATCTGCTTCAGATGCAGTCATCGTTGGTTTCCAGGTTCGTCCATCTGCCGATGCTCGCAAGGCTGCCGACCGTGAGGGTGTTGAAATCAACACATACTCTATCATCTACGATGCTATCGATGATATCAAGAGCGCGATGGTAGGTATGCTCGACAAGGTGAAGAAGGAAATCGTTACCGGTCAGGTAGAGGTGAAGCAGACCTTCAAGATTTCCAAGGTGGGTACTATTGCCGGTGGTCTCGTTACTGAGGGTAAGGTACACGCTAAGGATAAGGCTCGCGTCATCCGTGACGGTATCGTGATCCGTACAGCAGAAATCGGTGCCTTGAAGCGTTACAAGGACGATGTCAAGGAGGTGGTTACCGGTATGGAATGCGGTTTGAGCCTCGTCAACTACAACGATATCCAGGAGGGCGACGTTATCGAGACCTTCACTGAGATCGAGGTAGAGCAGAAATTGTAATATAGCATATATTATATAATAAGGTAGGGATGAGCCTTGGTGGCTTATCCCTATTTAGGGTTAAAATAACGAAAGGTTATTCTAAATAAAATGGCAGAAATAGAGAAAGAACAGAATCAGGTTGTCAAGGACGTGATAGACCAGAAATACGAGTATGGTTTTACCACCGAAGTACATACTGAAATCATAGAAAAGGGTCTCAACGAGGATGTTGTGCGCCTGATCTCGCAGAAGAAGGGAGAGCCAGACTGGATGCTCGAATTTCGTCTGAAAGCCTACAATTACTGGAAGACGCTCAAGGAGCCAAAGTGGGGACACGTGCACGTGCCACCTGTTGACTACCAGGAGATTTCATACTATGCCGATCCTTTGGCTAAGAAGCCGAAGAACAAGGAGATAGACCCAGAGCTGGAGAAGACATTCGACAAGCTCGGTATTCCTCTGGAGGAGCGTCTGGCTTTGAGCGGCACCGCCGTAGATGCCATCATGGACTCTGTGTCGGTGAAGACTACCTTCAAGGAGAAACTCCGTGAGAAGGGCGTCATCTTCTGCAGTATTGGTGAGGCTGTGAAGGAGCATCCTGATTTGGTAAGAGAGTATCTGGGAACCGTAGTTCCTTATCGTGATAACTTTTATGCAGCCTTGAACAGTTGCGTATTCAGTGATGGCTCATTCGTTTATATTCCTAAGGGTGTCCGCTGTCCGATGGAGTTGAGCAGTTACTTCCGCATCAATGCCCGTAACACCGGTCAGTTTGAGCGTACATTGATCATCGCCGATGATGATGCCTACGTTTCTTACCTGGAGGGATGTACAGCGCCAATGCGTGATGAGAACCAGCTCCATGCAGCTATCGTAGAGATTATTGTCAAGGACAATGCTGAGGTGAAGTACTCTACCGTTCAGAACTGGTATCCTGGTGATGAACATGGTAAGGGTGGCGTGCTGAATCTGGTAACCAAGCGAGGCGACTTGCGTGGTGTGAACTCTAAGTTGAGTTGGACTCAGGTAGAGACTGGTTCTGCAATCACATGGAAGTATCCTTCCTGCATCTTGCGTGGTGATAACTCTGTAGCTGAGTTCTACAGTGTGGCTGTTACCAACAACTATCAGGAGGCTGATACGGGTACCAAGATGATTCACATGGGTAAGAACACCAAGAGTACCATCATCTCGAAGGGTATCTCGGCAGGTCATAGCCAGAACTCCTATCGTGGTCTGGTTCGTGCCACATCCAATGCCGACAATGCGCGCAACTACAGTTCCTGCGACTCCTTGTTGCTGGGTAGCGATTGTGGAGCGCATACCTTCCCATATATGGATGCCCATAACGACACAGCCGTGTTCGAGCATGAGGCAACCACCTCGAAGATTTCAGAAGACCAGCTCTTCTATTGCAATCAGCGAGGCATTCCTACTGAGGAGGCAGTCGGTCTGATCGTAAACGGTTATGCCAAGGATGTGCTCAACAAGTTGCCTATGGAGTTTGCCGTAGAGGCACAGAAACTCCTGAGTGTTTCACTCGAAGGAACCGTAGGATAATCATCATAATTCCCGATGAAATCGATAAAAATTGACTAAAATTATGTTAGAGGTAAAGAATCTGCATGCTACTATTGCAGGCAAAGAAATATTGAAAGGTATCAACCTGACCATTAAGGATGGTGAGATACATGCGATTATGGGACCTAACGGTTCAGGTAAGTCAACCTTGAGCGCTGTGCTTACAGGTAACCCTCTCTATACCGTAACCGAGGGTGAGGCTATCTTCAACGGTAAGAACCTTCTGGATATGAAGCCAGAGGACCGTGCCCGTGAAGGCTTGTTCCTCTCTTTCCAGTATCCAGTGGAGATTCCTGGCGTATCTATGACCAACTTCATGCGTGCGGCTATCAATGCCAAGCGTGAGTATCAGGGTTTGGAGCCATTGAATACCAGCGAATTCATGAAACTGATGCGTGAGAAACGCGAGTTGGTGGAACTGGACAGCAAGTTGGCTCGCCGTTCTGTAAACGAAGGTTTCTCTGGTGGTGAGAAGAAACGTAACGAGATTTTCCAGATGGCAATGTTGGAGCCAAAGCTCTCTATCCTCGATGAAACCGACTCTGGTCTCGACGTGGATGCGATGCGTATTGTGGCTGACGGTGTAAACAAGATGCATACCGACCAGACTTCTGCCATTGTCATCACTCACTATGAGCGTCTGCTCGATATGATTAAGCCAAGTGTGGTTCACGTTCTCTATAAGGGTAGAATCGTGAAAACTGCCGGTCCTGAACTTGCCAAGGAGATTGAGGCTCGTGGCTACGACTGGATCAAGGCTGAAGTAGATGAGAAATAATAGGAGGATGGCTATGCTTTCAGAAAAACAATATTTAGACTTGTATCAGTCTTCTTCGAGAATGATCAAGAAGAACAGTGCTGAGGTTCTCAATGCGGTGCGCGATGCTGCTTTCGAGGACTTCCGTCGCTTGGGCTTCCCTTCCCGAAAGGTAGAAAGATATAAGTACACAGATATGAGTGCCATCTTCGAGCCAGACTATGGCTTGAACTTGAACCGTCTGGAAATTCCGGTAGATCCATACGAGGCTTTCCGCTGCGATGTGCCTAATCTGAGCACCTCACTCTACTTTGTGGTAAATGATGCTTTCTATAGCAAGGCACTGCCTAAGGTAGAGTTGCCGGAGGGTGTAATCGTGGATTCTTTGAGCAAGATTGCTGCAGAAAACCCTGAATTCATCGGGAAATACTACGCTAAGATTGCCAAAACCGATGAAGATGGCATCACCGCATTGAATACTTTCCTGGCGCAGGATGGCTTGCTGATTTATGTTCCAAAGAACGTGAAGGTGGAGCGTACCATTCAGGTCATCAATATTCTCCGTTCGGATGTAGATTTGATGGTAAACCGCCGTGTTCTCATCGTCATGGAACAGGGTGCTGAGGCTAAGTTCCTCTTCTGCGACCATGCAGCCGATGACAAGAACTTCCTCGCAACCCAGGTTATCGAGGCATTTGTAGGCGAGAATGCCAGTCTCGACCTCTATTGCCTGGAGGAGACTCATTACAAGAACCGCCGTGTAAGCAACGTGTATATCGAGCAGCAGGCTAACAGCCGCGTGAACCATAACGTCATCACGCTTCATAACGGTATTACCCGCAACCGTCTTGACCTCGTATTCAAGGGCGAGGGAGCTGAGTGCTTCTGCAATGGTTGTGTGATAGCCGACAAGAACCAGGTGTTGATAACAATACGCTCATCGATCATCAGGTGGGTCATTGTACCAGCAACGAGCTTTATAAGTATGTACTCGATGGTGAGGCACGTGGCGCTTTTGCCGGCAGAGTGCTGGTTCGTCATGGTGCCCAGAAAACCACTTCGCAGGAAACCAACCAGAACCTCTGTGCTACGAAGACTGCCCGCATGTTCACCCAGCCGATGCTGGAGATCTATGCTGACGATGTGAAGTGTGCACACGGTAGTACTGTAGGTCAGCTCAACGATGCCGCCCTGTTCTATATGCAGCAGCGTGGTGTGAGCCGCGAGGAGGCAAGGTTGCTCCTTCAGTTTGCATTTATCAACGAAGTCATCGACAAGATGGAGCTGGAGCCATTGCGTGACCGCCTGCATCATCTCGTAGAGAAGCGATTCCGTGGTGAACTCAATAAGTGCGAGGGTTGTAAACTCTGTAAATAAACTATTTTGCTATGTATGATATCAATCAAGTAAGAGCAGATTTCCCGATTTTATCGAGAAAGGTCTATGATAAGCCATTGGTGTATCTGGATAATGCGGCAACCACGCAGAAGCCATTGTGCGTGCTCGATGCCATGCGCGACGAGTATCTCAATGTAAATGCCAATGTGCATCGTGGCGTTCACTATCTCTCTCAGCAGGCTACCGACCTTCATGAGGCAGCCCGCGAAACCGTGCGCAAGTTTATCAATGCGCCTAAGGTTGAGGAAGTCATCTTTACCCGTGGCACTACAGAGAGTCTGAATCTCATGGTTTCATCGTTCTGCGATGCCTTTATGAGCGAGGGCGACGAGGTGATTATCTCTACCATGGAGCATCATTCCAATATCGTGCCTTGGCAGTTGCAGGCTGCCAAGAAGGGAATCGCCATCCGTGTAATCCCTATCAACGATAAAGGTGAGATTAACCTCGATGAATTCGCCAATTTATTTACCGAACGCACCAAAATCGTGAGCATTGCCCAGGTGAGCAACGTGCTCGGTACGGTGAATCCGGTAAAAGAGATGATAAAGATTGCTCATGAGCACGATGTGCCTGTCATGGTGGATGGCGCTCAGAGTACTCCTCATTTTGCTGTGGATGTACAGGATATGGATTGTGATTTCTTCGCTTTCAGCGGTCATAAAATCTATGGTCCTACCGGTATCGGTGTGCTTTACGGCAAGGAAGAGTGGCTGGAGAAGTTGCCTCCATATCAGGGAGGTGGCGAGATGATTGAGAGTGTGAGCTTCGAGAAGACCACTTTCGAGAAGTTGCCATTCAAGTTCGAGGCTGGTACTCCTGATTATGTAGCTACCCATGGTTTAGCAAAAGCCATCGATTATGTCTCTGCGCTCGGTATGGATAACATTGCCAAGCATGAGCAGGAACTCACCCGCTACTGTATGGACCAGATGAGAACCATCAATGGAATCAGGCTTTTTGGTGAGCAGGAAGGCAAGGATGCCGTTGTCAGCTTCTTGGTTGGTGATATTCATCACATGGATATGGGAACCTTGCTCGACCGCCTGGGCATCGCCGTTCGTACAGGCCATCACTGTGCACAGCCTTTGATGGACCGCTATGGCATTCTGGGAACCGTTCGTGCAAGCTTCGCCCTGTACAACACTAAGGAGGAGGTTGATGCGCTTATAGCAGGCGTAAAACGCGTTTCTCAGATGTTCTAGGTCGGACAGTGAACTTGTTCGTCTTCTTAACTTCATTTATCTTCTTAAGTAGATATGAATATGTTAGAAAGTCATTATTATAAGGATATGATTGAGGCGGGCTGCGATGAGGCGGGCAGAGGTTGTCTGGCTGGTAGCGTCTATGCTGCAGCAGTGATTCTTCCTCCCGATTATCACAACCCTGACCTCAATGATAGCAAAAAGCTGACTGACAAGAAACGCAAGGCGCTCCGTGAACAGATAGAGCGGGATGCTGTGGCTTGGGCTGTGGGCATTGTTACTCCCGAAGAAATCGATCAGATCAATATTCTGAATGCGAGTTTCCTGGCGATGCATCGTGCCTTGGACCAGCTGAAGGTACGTCCTGAGGCGGTGATTGTGGATGGTAATCGTTTCAAGCCTTACAAGGACCTGCCTTATACCACGATTGTAAAAGGCGATGGAAAGTATCTCTCGATAGCTGCGGCGAGCATTCTTGCCAAAACTTATCGTGATGACTATATGGATGAGCTTGCAGAGGAATATCCACAGTACGACTGGAAGGGCAACAAGGGTTATCCTACCAAGAAGCATCGTGACGCCATCAGGGAGTTTGGCATTACGCCTTATCATCGCAAGAGCTACAATCTTCTAGGCACAGGTGAACTCTCACTCGATTTTAAAGACTAGGCATCATAGCTGCAGTGCTATGATTTCCATATAAAAAAGCCGCTCAACAGATTTGCCTGTTGAGCGGCTTTTGATTTTGATTAGAAGTCGAGGGTGATGCCCTTTTCCTAATCAGGCAAAAAAAAGAGCCGCAAGTAAAAACTTGCAGCTCCTTGTACCCAGACCCGGGATCGAACCGGGATGGGTTGCCCCACTGGTGTTTGAGACCAGCGCGTCTACCGATTCCGCCATCTGGGCGATGGTGTTTGCAAAGGAAAGAGCCGCAAGTAAAAACTTGCAGCTCCTTGTACCCAGACCCGGGATCGAACCGGGATGGATTGCTCCACTGGTGTTTGAGACCAGCGCGTCTACCGATTCCGCCATCTGGGCGATTGCGGGTGCAAAGGTACAAATAAAAATTGAAATAGCAAACTTTTTGGTGATTTTTTTTCTGAAAAACAATTCCAAGGGCGAAAAAAGCTAAAAATGTGTTTTATTTCTCCTATTCTTTATTAAATTCTTAGAAAAGATTTGGCTTTTTCGCAGATAATGAGTAATTTTACACTTGAATTTAGTAACTTATAAAAAATGAACTATAATATGACACTTAATGATAATAATAATTATTGTGTGATTCTCGCAGGTGGAAAAGGTCGAAGACTTTGGCCATGTAGTCGGAGCAGTCATCCAAAACAGTTCATTGACTTCTTTGGAGTCGGACGTACCCAATTGCAGCAGACATTCGATCGCATGGCAAAGATAGTACCTGCCGACCATATTTATATCAATACCAACGAGGAATATGTAGATCTGGTGAAAGAGCAATTGCCAGAGGTTTCTGCCGACCGCATTATGGCTGAGCCTATTCATCGCAATACGGCTCCAAGTATGGCTTGGGCTAACCATCGCATTTCCATGCTGAACCCTGATGCGTGCATCATCAATACTCCTTCCGATCAGGCCATCTTCAATGAAGAGGCTTTCCGCAAGAATGTTTTGGAGGGATTGGCGTTTGTTGCAGCTAACGACCGTTTCCTGACGATGGCTGTCAAGCCTACCCGTCCTGAACCGGGTTATGGTTATATCCAGATGGGCGATGTGGTAGAAGAGGATATCTATGCCGTACAGTCGTTTACGGAGAAACCTGAACGTGATTTCGCCAAGATTTTTGTTGAAAGTGGAGAGTTCTATTGGAATACGGGTATCTTTCTGAGCAATGTCAAGCATCTGCGTGAGTGCTTCTGCAAGATTCTGCCTCCCGTGCTTCGTGAGTACGATAAGAAATATCCGGAGTTCAGCATAGAGACGGAGAATGTCTATATGAAGGAGAGCTTCTCTTCCTATCCTAACATCTCGGTAGATTTTGGCATATTGGATAAGCCATCCAATGCCTGCATGATGAAATGCGATTTCGGATGGGCCGACCTGGGTACCTGGCACAGTATCTATGAGGCGATGCAGAAGAGCGAGGATGACAATGTGGTGATAGACAGCGATGTCATCATCGAGGATTGCCATAATACGGTGGTGAAGATGCCGAAGGGCAAGCTTGCCGTACTCAATGGTCTTGATGGCTTTATCGTTGCCGAGAAAGACAATGTGCTCCTGGTATGCAAGAAGGAAGATTCCTCTGCCCTGATTCGCAAGTATGTGAATGAGATACAGATGAAGAAGGGCGATGAATACGTATAGTATAGAAAAAGAGCAGCGAATCTTCGCTGCTCTTTTTCTATGCTTATAACTTCTGGAATTCTGTATAAATCTTGTTGGCGATTTCCTTGAACTCCTCTTCTGAGAGCTTGAGATGCTCCTTGCGGAAGTTCACGTCAGCCTCGCTGTTCATAGGAATGAGATGGATGTGAGCGTGAGGAACTTCCAGGCCCAAAACCACCTGAGCCACCTTCTTGCATGGGAAGGCTGCCTTGATAGCCTTGGCTACTTTCTTGGCGAATACCTCAAACTCTGCCAGGTCTGCATCCTCCATATCGAAGATGTAGTCCACTTCCTTGCGAGGAATCACCAAAGTATGACCTTTGCCGATAGGGCTAATGTCGAGGAAAGCATAGAACTTGTCGCTTTCTGCACACTTGTAGCTAGGAATCTCTCCCGCTGCAATCTTTGAAAAAATGCTTGCCATAATCTCTATTTCTGTTTAAAATGAATAATATATCTTGATGGGCTTACATATAACATAAAAGGAACCGTCATACGGGCATCACTGTCCGTATGATAGTTCCTTTATTCTTTTTTATTCAAATGAAATCTTGTCGATGCGAAGACTGATGGTGCCGCGAGGAATCTTGATTTCTGCAATTTCACCAACCTTCTTGTTGAGCAATCCCTGTGCGATAGGGGTCTTGATGGAAATCTTGCCTTCCTTCAAGTTAGCCTCGCTCTCGCTCACGATGGTATAGGTCATCTTTGCCTTGTTAGCCATGTTGGTCATCTCTACCTTCGACATAATCTGCACGCTGTCGGTGCTGAGCAGCTTGGTATCGATGATCTTAGCCTCGGCAATGGTGAGCTTCAGACGATTGATCTTATCTTCTAGATGAGCCTGAGCCTCTTTAGCGGCATCATACTCAGAGTTCTCACTTAAATCACCCTTATCGCGGGCTTCAGCAATTGCGGCTGATGCCTTAGGGCGCTCTACAGTTACGAGCTGTTTCAGCTCAGCTACGAGATTGTCGTAGCCTTCTTGTGACATGTAAGCCATAATTTTCTTTTTGTTTATTGTTATTAATTAAGTTGGCAGGAGGCATAAAAAATAAAGAATTCCAGTGCCTGTTGAGCACCGGAATCCTATATCTTATTGTGTCTCTTGTTTATCCTTTTGTTTATAATCCGATTGCAAAGATAGGACTTTATTTCTGAATCACCAAACTTTTTGGGGGAAATTTTGCAAAACGAGAAGCTTTTCCTGCTTTTATTCAACTTTCCGTCGCTTTTCTTTCCAAATATCCTCCCTTGCCTCTTACATATTCTATTAATTCGCTAAAAATCTGATTATTGCGCAGTATCTCCGGGTTGCCGGTCATAATCATCTGTTTCCTGGCTCGGGTAATGGCGACATTCAGCTTGCGGTCGATGATGGCTCCGTCTTCCACAAAGCTGTTGCCGGCAAGAAAATCGAGCTGCCAGATGTTCTGGATGGTGAAACTGTAGATGATGACATCACGCTGACTGCCCTGGTATCGCTCCACGGTATCGATGCTGATCTTTTCCAGTTCCGGGATGCCCAGCTTTTCGATGCCTTTGCGCACCATGGCTATCTGGTTGCGATAGGGTACGATGACGCCCACCGTCTTCTGGGCATCAAACCTGTCGCCGTAGAAACGGTGGATGCGGCGAAGCATATCCACTACGATTTCTGCCTCGTTGGCATTGATTTTGTCCGACACATTCGGTTCCTTGCAGAATCTGGAAGGGAGGAAGATCATGCGGTGTTCCTTCAGCAGGTCATCGAGTGAATCTTCTGATGGGAGGGTGTACGACAGTTCCGGCTCCAACTGATGCGGACAAGGTACGGGCTCCAGCTGCTCCCGGCGATAGAACATTCGGTTAGGGAACTCGGCAATTTCCGGGTGCATTCTTCCCTGGCGGCGCAGGATGCCGATAAATTCGGTGCGCTCCTCGTGGTCTTCCCATCTGATCAGGCGCTCGAAGAGGGAGTTGCGGCAGTTGGTGAGGCAGATGTCCTGCAGGATACTCATATCGATGACACCCCCTTTCTGACTGTCGTTGATGGTAGGAATGCCCGAATCCTTCTCGCTCTGCTGCACGACGGCTGGCAACTGCTTGTAGTCGCCGATGAGGATGAACTTATCTACAGCCGATAGCAGACCGATGAGATTGGGCTCCAGTATCTGGCTCGACTCATCGATGATGGCAAGCTTGAAGTGCTTCAGCGTAAAGATGAAGGGTTTGGAGGTCATCATCGAAGTGGTGCCCACAATCACGCGCGTACCTATTATATATTGCTTGATGGCTTCCAGCTTCGGACAGTCGCTGATAGCTTTCTCTATCAGATAAGGGCGGAATCGCTCATCGCAGGAATACTCGTTGCCGAGGCGAAGGAATGGGATGCCGGAATCTACCAGCATCTCGCAGATTTCATCCACGGCACGGTTGGTATAGCTCATCAGCAGGATAGAGGACGCAGGCTGAAAAGCCGACTTGCCTCCGGCGGCGATGCTTTCTGCTGTAGGCATCCCAGTTCCGTCGTTCAGTGCTTCTTCCACCATGAACTTCAGGGCACGACTGGTCTTTCCTGTTCCAGGAGGTCCCACGAGCAGGAAGTAATCCTGTGCCTGCTTGGCACGGAGGATGATGTCGTCCAATACATCGTCATAGTGTCTGGTCAATTCCTGCGAAGTGTCTCTCTCTGGAACACGCTGGCCCAGAAGAAGGTCGCGTTTGTCCTTTGGTGCACAGATAAACTGGTGCAGGTTGCGGATGCTTCCCCCCGTAGAGGCATCACTCGTTCCGTGTTCGATGGCATACGGCAGGTTCTTCTCAAAGATGTCGGCGTTCTGCTGTCCATCGGTCAGGTGAACCACGATTTCATCGCTGTGAATCTCCTGCAGCACACCTTTATATAATATAGCCTTTCTCACATCCGGTTCTTCCTTCAGCTTGTAGGTATAGAGATACACCATATCGCCGATGCGGAAGTTGGGCAGGAAGTCCTTGCCCTGGTCGGGTACGCTCAGGGTGATGGTATCATATCCGCTTCCGGCGCAGCTCTGTTCCTTTCGGATGATGTGCAGGTCGGTATAGATATTTCCGGCATCCTTCTTCTCGGTGAGTGGCATGGTCCAGAGGTCGCTGCTCGATGTGTTCGTTCCTTCCTGTGCACCCACCTTGCTGATCATCTGTTCCCGTAATACGAAGGTCATCATGCGACAGAAGTAGGCTTCCTCCAGGGGCGATAGGGTATGGAGCGGCTTGGTGATGGCTTCTATCTGTGGTTTCAGATACTTGTTGTAGAAGAAGTCCTGAGTGCCTGCCACATTCAATACCTCGGGGGTAAACTCGTTTAGCGCATGTTCGAAACCCTCCTTGGCTATCTCGAAGGAGGCGGCTACTAGCTGGTTGCGGTATTGGATGGCTTCCTTGAAGAGCTTCTGGTAGTAGGCTACCACCATCAGTCCGTCCTGTGGACGGTATTTGGAGTAGAGCAATCGGATGTTCACGCGGTCGTTGCTCAACTTGAAGTTGTGCTGCAATACACCATAGTAGAGCAGGAGCTGCACATAGTGAGGCTCCAACTGATAACTGTGATAACCTGGATCCACCTGATGGTTTTCGATATTCATGTTGCGTCCCGATTTCTGTTCCACCAGCAGCTTGCAGTCGGTGGTCATCAAATCTACACGTCCCTGAATGCCGAGGGCTTCGCAGACGAACGAAGGTTCCAGGATAGCTTTCTTCCGGTCGTAAAGACTTTCGCCACGGAAGGCTGACATCTGTGCCTGAGATGCGGTGCGGGGAAAGAGGATATCCACAACCTGCTGCAGATTGAAAGCCTGCAGGCTGGCATCGGTATAGAACTTCTTGGGGTCAAACCAGGGACAGGTGCAGAATTCCAGGGCTTTCTCCCGGAAGTTTGTCTTCACCGTCTCGTTCATCTGGTATTTGCCGTGGCTGTTGATGATGTCATCCAGCGCAGCTCCGGCAAAGTTACCCAGCAGGGTAGCCTGGGTGTTGGCTCTGGGCTTCATCAGGTTGAGAAGATAGAGCAGGGGATGATGACCGAAAGCCGTAAAACAGGTGGCGATGCTACTGATATCTACCAGATAATCCGGTTCCACCACGATGAGGCGGGGAGTGATGATGGGCTGCTTCACCTGACAGTCGAGCAGGTTGAGCTGCATCCCTTCCTTCAGGATATCCCAGAGATAGGTATGGTCGATATGATTCTCCTCATCCTTCAACTGCACGAGATATTCCTCCTCATCGGCATCCTGGTCGATGTCCACACGGATGAAATCTCCGTCCCAGTTCTTCACGATGCATCGGATACGGCGGTTGTTGATTTCCAGTCCCTTCTGATAAGGTCGGGGAGTATGCGGAATGAGTACGTTGAGTTTGTGGGGAACATCCACTCCGAATACTGCGGAGATGAAGAGGGCGAGGGCACGTGCATCGTATTTCAGGTCTTCGCCCGAAAGCGGTTCCTGCGAGTTGCTGTGTCGGCGCATGGTCTGGATGGCAATCTTGTCTGCCACCTTGATACCGCGTGCCTTGCATAGATAGTCCACCTGGGAGAAAAGGTTACCGAAAGCCTGTCTGGTATCCTTCACTCCTTCGTGGCAGCAGAGGATGAGGGTATCATGCATCATCTTGTTGCGAGTCTGCGGTTCCAGTTCTGGGAGCATCAGGAGTTCCCTTACCCTTTGGAAAAGTTCTGCGGCGCTGATATTGTTCTGATTCATGAGATATTGCTAATTCTTGAAATGTAGGTACAAAGATACATTAATTTATAGATAAAAGCAAGAAAATAGAGATAAAAGAAAAAAGCAGCAGGGCTTTTTCTAAAATATAGGTAAGAAATGCTTGCCGTATCATTTCTTTTTTGTATATTTGTAGCCCCCAAATGAAAAGATGGGATATGATTCATCTAAAAAAATAAACTATGACAAAAGAAGAATTGATGCATAGAGCCATTGAGCTCTCAAAGAATAGCGTGAAGACGGGTGGCGGACCTTTCGGTGCCGTTATCGCCAAGGACGGAATCATCATCGCTGAGGCTTCCAACAGTGTAACCATCGACCTCGATCCTACGGCTCATGCCGAGGTAAACTGCATCCGCCAGGCTACCCGCAAGCTGAAGACCTTCAACCTGGAGGGTTGCGAGATCTATACTTCCTGCGAGCCTTGTCCGATGTGCCTGGGTGCTATCTATTGGGCGCATCTCGACAGAATCTATTATGCCAATGATAGAAAGGATGCGGCAAAGATAGGTTTCGACGATGAGTTTATCTACGAGGAGATAGACCGCAAGATAGAAGACCGCCACAAGCCGATGATTGCCCTGATGCGCGATGAGGCGCTGGGCGCTTTCCGCATGTGGGAGGAAAATACAGAAAAAACGGAGTATTAACACTCCGTTTTTTTATTGTTCAACGAATTATTCTACTAAAAGAACCGATTTCTCGGATTTTCTTTGTAATTTTGCCGCCAAATTCAGAAAAACCCTGAATTCTCTGATTATATGGAAATTCTCTAATTATTATAACGACAATGGAACAGCCAATAGAAAATCTCTACAAGCTTGACGGTAGAGTGCCCGTCGGTAAAGCACTCCCATTTGGTCTTCAGCATGTCTTGGCGATGTTCGTCAGCAACATTGCTCCAATTATGATTCTTGCCGGTGCGATTGGATTGGATAGTTCGGTGAGCGCCGTGCTCATCCAGAACTGTATGGTCATCGCCGGTATCGGTACTTTGATACAGCTCTATCCTGTATGGCGCATCGGTTCCCGTCTGCCTATCGTGATGGGTATTTCCTTCACCTTCCTTTCGCTTGCCATCGCCATTGCCGGTGCTCATGGCATAGGTACCCTGGTGGGAGCGGTTATCGTCGGCGGTCTGGTAGAAGGTACACTCGGTCTCTTTGCCAAGTACTGGATCAAGCTCATTCCGCCTGTAGTGGCAGCAACCGTAGTAACAGCCATCGGTTTTTCGCTGCTTCCAGTAGGTGCGAACTCTTTTGCCGGTGGTCAGGGTGCTGCCGACTTCGGAAGCATGAACAATTGGGTTGTGGGTTCAGTAACCTTGCTCGCATGTCTCCTCTGCCAGATTTTTGCCAAGGGATTCCTCCGCTCTCTGTCGGTATTGGTTGGTCTGCTGGTAGGTTATGTCTTGGCGCTCTTTATGGGAATGATAGATTTTAGCGGACTTTCTGGTCTTTCTATCATTGCCTTGCCAAAGTTGTTGCCATTCACTCCTGAATTCAATATCGGTGCCATCCTCTCGGTGGTAGCAGTTTATCTGGTTTCTGCCACAGAGACCATCGGTGATACTTCTGCGCTCTGCAACAGTGCCTTGAAGCGCGATCCTAATACCAAGGAGATGGGTGCTGCCGTATGCTGTGATGGTTTTGTCAGCTCCGTATCGGGTCTCTTCGGATGTACTCCTATCACTTCCTTCAGCCAGAATGTAGGTTTGGCAGCCATGTCGGGAGTTGTAAACCGCTTTACCATAGCCTTGGGTGCCATCATCATGATTATCGGTGGTGTATTCCCTGCTATCGGATATGTGCTCACCACCATCCCTCAGGCAGTATTGGGAGGCTGTACCATCATGATGTTTGGTAGCATCCTTTTTGCCGGTTTTGGTATGATGGCTCGCACGGGTTTCTCTCAGCGCAACATGGTCATCGTGAGTCTTTCACTCAGCGTGGGTCTCGGCTTACATCAGCAACAGGTATGTTCAATATCTTCCCTGAGATTGTACGCACCGTTTTTGCTGATAACTGTGTGGCAGTAGTCTTCCTGCTTGCCGTGATCCTGAACCTCGTATTGCCAAAGAATCTGGATAAGGCATAAGATTACTGTCCACCCAGTCTTTCGAAGAAGGTGATGATTTCTTCGAAGGTCTTGAATTCATCACTGCCATATTCTATGGTTGTACCCATGAAACCGTCGCATGGGCGAGGGTCGATGAAGTAATCGCCGTAGAGCAGGTTCTTCTGATTGCAGAAGATGATGTGGTTGTAGGTTGGGGTAGAGAGATATTCCTCTACCCAGGTCTGCACCTTCGCCATATATTCATGGTCGTTGGTTGGCGCTGGGGCTACGATATATACGTTGTAATGCTCTATCAGCATCTCGTAAGCCTTGTGCATTGAACTGGTTGCCTTCATGTAACTGTCGTGCAGGGCATCAAAGTCGATATATACGATAGGGCGCTCCTTGCCGTTCTGCTTGTCGTCAATCCATCGGATTACCGGACAGAGATAGTGGAATGCCACCTTGTCGATGAGTCGGTGCTCGCCATGGAAGTGGATGGCCTGTGGATAGTGCTCATGGAAGAGGTCGAAGGTATGTACCACCGGATCTTCATCGCCGAAGAGGCCATATACCCGCTCCTGTTCCTCGGGAGTGATATCCTGGAAGCATCGCTCGGTGAAGTCGCGGTATTCCTTGATAAGACCTTTGGTAACCATCAGCTCATTCACTCCATCCTTTCTCGGGTTCTGGAATTCCTGCTTGCCGGTCATGCTGCTCATCGTGTTGCCCATCTCGAGGCTGGGTTTACGAGGATGCGGTCGAATCCTTTCAGCAGCTCGGTGTACATTCCGCCCATCGAAGTACCGATGATGAGGTCGGGTTGCTCAGTCTCTGCCATCTTCTGCAGCATCTCTATGGCTTCTTCCGGATGAACCGGGATGTCTTCAGCCACGAGAATGGCGTTAGGCATCAGTTCCTGCAACATCTTCACGGTGCCGCTCTGAGCAGAAGAGAGGAAACCGTGCACATACATGATTTTCTTGCCCGACATCAGGTCGGGGAATTGCTTGATATATGGATTCATATTCTTATAATTTTTATTGGGGGTAACTCCTTAACTTCTTTCACCCCCAGTTATTTTGCTGCAAAATTACGGTAAATTGCAGACAAAACAAAATTATTGGGCGATAAACTTTCTTGTTTGCGAAAAAAGTAGTAATTTTGCATCCAATAACCAAAAAGTTCAAGTCATAATGGATTTACTGAAAGAAAGAATTATGCAGGAGGGCCGCTGCTTTCCTGGTGGAATCTTAAAAGTAGATAGCTTCGTAAATCATCAGATGGACCCAATCCTGATGATGGACCTGGCTAAGGAATTCGTGCGCCTTTTCAAGGACATCAAGTACAACAAGATTGTTACTATTGAGGCTTCGGGCATCGCTCCTGCCATCATGGTGGGTTACCTGACCAATCTTCCTGTTGTCTTCGTCAAGAAAAAGCAGCCTAAGACGATGGAGGGTATGATTACCTCTGTGGTTCACTCTTTTACCAAGGATCGTGACTATACGGTTTGTGTGAGCAACAGCTATCTGACTCCTGAGGACCACGTGATTTTCATCGACGACTTCCTCGCCAATGGTAACGCATCCAAGGGTGTGATGGATCTCTGCGAGAAGGCTGGTGCCAAGATCGAGGCGATGGGCTTCATCATCGAGAAGGCTTTCCAGCATGGTGGTGACTTCCTGCGCAAGGAGGGAATCCGTTATGAGGCGCTCGCTACTGTAGAGAGCCTGGAAGATTGCAAGATTATCCTGAAATAATACACCTATTTTATATATAACAAAAGCCGCCCACATGACAAGGCGGCTTTTGCTGTTTTTTATATCTGCTATTTTACAATGTCTGCTGCATAGATTCCCATCGCCTTATAGCCTGTTGGGTTAGGGTGGAGCCAGTCGCTGCTGGCATATTCCCGCTTCATTCTTCTGTCATCATTCGGATCTTGAAGCAGCTTGGCGAAATCCAGGATGCCATCCACGTTCTTCGCCTGACTTCGGATCCAGTCGTTTACATAGAGTCGGGCAGCTTCGTGGAAGTGGGTATAATATCCTGCGCCCTTGAAAGGGGTGATGGTGCCCAGATAAACCTTCATTTTCCTTGCCTTCGCCTTCTTCACCATTCCCTGGATGCTCTCGATGATCTTCCTGGCTACGGTTTCGCTGCTGCCGCTTCTGGCTGCACCGATGTCGTTGACTCCCTCGAAGATCACCACCTTCTTGACGCCGCTCTGCATCAGGATGTCTCTGTCGAAACGTTCCTTGGCGAGGGCTCCGAAACCGCCCGGTACGGTTACGCGGTTGTTGCCGATGCCCAGGTTCAGCACACCTTGATTGGTTATCTTATGCTTCAGCTGCAGCATCTCCGACATCACGTCGGGCCATCGGTTCTGGGCATTGTCGGTAGAGCATTTTCCGTCGGTGATGGAATTTCCGATGATGGCGATGGCACTCATGTTGTTGTTCATCGTATAGACATCGATGCCGCTGATGTTGTACCAGTGGTTCTCCCGGAAAGCCTTCTCAAAGTTGGAGTGGGCATTGGTTACTCCCTTCATGATATAAGAGGTGGTGCGGGAACCCATGTGTACGGTCGGCACTTCGGGAGCCGAGGTATAGTTGATGGTGATGGCTACCCGTTCCAGATTTCTGAGATTGAACTTCAGGCATCGCTCACAATCTGCTTGCCGGCAGGGATGACGGTCTTGTAGCTGTTGCCGAATTTGAAGTATTGTGCCGTTTTGGCATCGATGGCAAAGGAATCCTTGGCATGAGCGATGTAGATGGAGCGGATTTCCACGGATTGCATCGAATAGATGTTACTCAACTTGAGGCGAATCACGTCACCTCCTATGCTAACCTTTACCACCTGGCGTACCGAACGGTTAGTCATGCAATTGTTATAGGGCATAAATGATTTGACTACAGTTTGCGGAGCTGTGGCCCAGGTGCCTACCCAGTTCTGTGCAAATGAAACAGTTGATATGGCACAGAACACCATAAAGAAAACTAATAATCTTTTCATCATACGTGCAAAGTTAGATAGAAAAGGCAATAAAACCAAGAAATTTAAAAACTTTTTTCATAAAACTTTGGAGAATATAGAGAAAAGTTGTACCTTTGCCCAAAATTCTAACTAAAATATAAGTCTATGCAACCAACAAAAAGTTTTGCGATTCCATTGTCGTTTATTGGAATCATGTTTTTCTCTTTGGGCTTTGCCCTGGGTATTAATTCCTTACTGGTGCCTGTATTGCAGGGCTCGCTGGGTATTTCCAATGCTGCCTCTTATCTCATCATCGCAGCCACCTTCATTCCGTTCCTGATTTTCGGTTATCCTGCCGGACTCACCATCAAGGCTATCGGTTACAAGAAGACGATGTCGCTGTCGTTTGTCATCTTCGCAGCAGCATTCTATCTCTTCATCCTTTCTGCAGATGAGAAGAGTTTTCCTCTGTTCCTGCTTGCTTCGTTTGTGAGTGGTGCTGCCAATGCCTATCTTCAGGCATCTGTCAACCCTTACATCACCATTCTGGGTCCTTTGGATAGTGCAGCCAAGCGTATCAGTATGATGGGTATCTGCAACAAGCTGGCTTGGCCAATCCCATCTATGTTCATCGTATGGCTGTTGAGCAAGGATGTTCATCTCATCGGAATCGAGGATTTGTCCAAGCCATTCTGGATCATCATCGTAGCGTTCCTGGCTTTGGGTGTTCTGGCATTCCTGGCTCCATTACCAGAGGTAAAGGCTGCCGGAGAGGATGAATCAGAGGAGGAGGAATCTGCAGCCTGCGCTTATGCGGCAACCAAGACCTCTGTCTTCCAGTTCACTCACTTGCTTTTGGGCTGTCTGGCGCTGTTCCTTTATGTAGGTGTTGAGACGGTTTCTCTCGGTACATTGGTAGATTATGCCAATTCCCTGGGTTTGCCTGGTGCAGCTAACTATGCCTGGATTGCTCCTATCGGTATTGTTATCGGTTATATCTGCGGTATCATCCTGATTCCTAAGTACATCAGTCAGGCGGTAGCCTTGAAGCTCTGTTCGTTCCTGGCAATCGCCGGAGCTTTGCTGGTGGTTCTTACTCCAGCCGAGATTTCCATCTATTTCATCTCATTGATGGCATTGGGTTGTTCTCTGATGTGGCCTGCTCTCTGGCCATTGGCAATGGCAGATCTGGGTAAGTTTACCAAGTCTGGTTCTTCCCTGCTCATCATGGCGATGTTTGGTGGAGCCGTTCTTCCTACGCTCTATGGCAGTTTGAAGGATGCAGTAGGTGCTCAGCAGGCATATTGGCTCTGTCTCCCTTGCTTCCTCTACATTTTGTATTACAGCATCCACGGCTACAAGATCCGTTCATAGTATCGTTTCTTATCAGCTGAGATGATAAAAAAGTAAGGTGTATCCTCTATAGCCTTCGATGATGAAAGGCTAGGGGATACACCTTTTATATTATAGTCTTTTAATTTCCTGCTCTGTCAAACCAGTAATTAAAGCTATCTGCTCTATGCTCAATCCATTAGCCAGCATTTTGCGAGCAATGTTATTTTTCTCTTCAGTTCTACCTTCAGCTCTGCCTTCAGCTCTGCCTTCTTCCATACCTTCCAATCTTGCATTTCCCAGAACGTCATTTTGAATCATGATGGCATTGATGTGCTCATCGTATGCATAGCGTTCTGCATCCGACATGGAATAGTATTTCAGCTTCTCACGAGCTTCCTGCAGACCTGGCGCTTGGGTTTCTGGAGAGATGACACCATTCTTCAGATACTCAACCCATTCTTCCAATGGTGATTTAGCCACCTTGTTGAATTCGTTTACACGAACCAGAATATAAGTTGGGAAAATCTCGGAAGGCGATTTCCTCACTATCGTATCTTTCTCCTTGGTGCTGATGATCAGATGGTCTTGGGTATGCAAGCCCACGAAGTTATTCTGTCCCACATAGATGTAGTCTGATCCCTTTCCCAGATCAAAGTACAGAATGCTGATGGAATATACTTTCTTCACCTCTTTGTATGTATTTCCCAGATTGATATGCTCTGTAATAGCTTTAGCTACTCCATATAGCACACGCTCCAGGTAATACAGCTCGCTTGTGTTCTGTATCTCGACGATAATGATTTCTCCCTTGCTGTTTTTCGCCTTGATATCTACCCTGTTGAACTTATCATTAGCCTGTTGCTGGTTTCCTTCGCTTTCCAGGATATCAACAATCTTAATAGGTTCATTCAGAAACACAGTCAAGAAGCCCTCAAGCACACCAAAGTTCGCCTTTTGGCGAAGCAAACGCTTGATAGCCCAGTCAAATCTTATGTATCTATCTCTTAGCTCTGTCATATTTGCCTCCTTATTTTAATAATTCAACTTTCGTGCTGCAAAGATTATGCTAGCGAGCGTGATATAAGCTTGCTTACAAATTGCCGAGCGCTGCTAATCTTCTGCAAAGATACGCTTTTCTTCTGAAAGATGCAAGGAATTATTGGAAAATATTTGAGGCTGAGGAAGATAAAAAGAAAAAGGTGTGTCCCGCTTGCCCGATATATGGGGCAAGAAGGATACACCATTTTATATTATGGGTTAGGATAATCTTGATTGATACCTCTAGGAAGAAAATAACCCTTGATGCAATTTGGATTGCAGACACATATCTGAATATGATTCTTTTCTCTGAATCCTGCATTAGGATATAGTTCCTGCCCTTCCCAAAATACACCTTTTACAGAATCATAAGGATGGGCATTAGCCTTTTTGTTGTATGTTAATGCTGTTTGAACAACAGCACAATCCAATTTTCTAATCAGTAAATCTGTAGATTTACCGATAGATGTATTTTTGGGTAATTCTAATCCTGACTCTTTATAAAGTTCAACCATAGACTCATACGCATCTTTTAATTCCTGAAGATAAGAACTGTCCGTAAGGTCAAAACAATAACCTAAGTCTATTATTGCTCCAACAACAGCCGGTTCTTTTACTTGCGAATTTCTTCTTTTTGCTAAATCTTTAGCCCATAGCCAAGCTCTTTCTTCGTTATTCTCCCAAAAGTAAATACCATTACCTAACCAGTCATAGTCATTAGTACTGGAAAGAAGATCGGTCTTTCCAGCAACTACGGCATCGACAACAGACTTGTCGCAACCATGAAATCCAATTACCAGGTTGGAGCGCCTTGAATACAAAGACTTGTCCATAGTTTTATCTCAAATGTGGTGCAACTTCTCCGTTTGGCAACAAGATTCCTGCCTCAATGAGAAATTTTCTTGCTGCTTCTTTACTGGCAGTAGAAGCCTTTCTTACAGCCTCTAATCTTTCTTGTCTTTTGCTATCAAATAAATCCATTTTCTACCTCCTTATTTTAATGATTCAACTTTCGTGCTGCAAAGATACGCTTTTCTTCTGAAAGAAGCAAGGAATTATTGAAAAATGTTTGAGAGTGAGGGAGATAAAAAGAAAAAGGTGTATCCTCACTTGCCCGATGTATGGGCAAGCGAAGATACACATTATAGAGGGATCATGCTAGAGAATAGTTATTGCTTAACTATCTTCTGATATTTATCTCCTTGTTTTATTACAAATAAACCCTTAGCAGGAATATTCGAAGGAGAAAAATCAGAGGTCGTAGCCTGATACACCAATCTTCCATTCATATCATAAACATAAGTAATAGGCGAAACGCTATCACCAACTATAGGAAGAGAGATTCCCGTTGACCATGCTTTGCGGTCTGCAACCAATTTTATACTACCATTAGCCTTTGTCAAGATATAGCTGTTTTTCCCACCATAAGAAGAGCGGAACACTTGCCAATCGGAATCATCCTTAGATTTAGCAGCAGCATAAATTCGATATTCTCCATCTTCCAAGTCTTCAACAGAACATTTATTATCCTCAAACAGGGAAGAATAATTAACTCCAAACACAAGTTTTTTAGAAACACTCTTCAGTATATACTTCTTGCCATTTGCTTCGGCAATAATGGCTAACTCACCATTAAAATCTTGCGGAAGGAGATTAGTTACCGATGAAATGATTACCGTGAAATGATTATCATCAGCAACCTTCATTGTTATCCCCTTCATACCTATGTTTGAAAAAACCTCTATTGAATTCTTTTGGCAAATAACCATATCTTGCATTGAACTAAAGCTCATAGAGTCACCAACCACAGGATTCAACAAGGCTATATCATAATATCCGTCTCCTTGTCCATCCCATCCCCAATTTACATGAACCAGTCCATCTTCTCTATAGCCATCAATTACAAAACAATGTCCACTAGCCACACCTTCAACCTTAGAAACACCTGTATAAACTACAGGATTTTTCTGGCTCAACTGTTGGTACAAGATATTCATCCAATCGGAAGCTGTATAATATGAGCGATCATAATAGGTAGCATACATATTGAAATGTTCATTGATAGCGTTACATGCCTCAAAATTATACGAACCGCTACCATTGTCATCGTAATTCATACCTATAGATAATCCACAATCATAAAGTAACGTTGCCACATCTTCACTTCCTACGCCAGAGGGTGTATCGTATTTAGGAAGCATCTTATCCCAAGCATATTCTATTCCAGAAAGATTCTGTGCATAAGTTTTTCCTCCATAGGTACAACTACCTTTACCAATTGCTTTTACGGGATATTTATGATAATAAAAAACCTGTGCCATCGCTGTTGCTACACATCCAGCAGGACATCTGCCACTTGCACCCATCGGACACAAATTATTAAAAGGAGCAGATTGTCCCCACTCAGACTTCATTAACTGAGGAATAGCCTCCTTGCTATCAGCAAGATTGGTTTCAGAAGCACTTGTCTGATTTGAGGTCATCACCTCACTAATCGTATTTAGCCACCATTTTAACCCAGGATTATTTTCCTGAAAAGCTTTGGCTGAATAACCAATAACAGCATTAAAACGATTATCATTAGCAATGACAACATAACCACATTGGGAATAACCGATAACAGAAAGAGCCTGATTTTCCTGCAAAATCTGCAACTTCGAGAAACTTGCCCGTGTCGCAGAAGAAGGTAAATCTTGAAGAACCATTTTGGCAATCGCCAATTTCTCCGAATAACTTCTTGAAGAAGCGAAAATGCTAAGAGTTATCCATAACAAAGCGAAAGAGAAAACTATTTCTTTCACATCTAAGCTATTTATAAACAAGAAGTGGAATGATATTCTCTAAAAAAAGCATATCATTCCACTATATCATATTATCATTTCAAATTATCCATCATTACTTTGCAGCATATGGATAACCTTTGTTCCAATCAAATGTCCATGTAAATGGACCTTGCAAATTTTCTCCGATTGCTACTAATGTACTCAATGTAATTACGCCATTGTTGTTATCAAAGAAGCACGCATCAGGATATTGTTTACAATCATAATAGAGTAAAGCATTACCTTCTGCTATCAAAGATGTACCACTCTCTACTTCATAGGTACCCTGATCCATGGTGATATTACCTTCTTCATCCATGGTGAAAATCAAATCAACACCACCTGGAAGTGTGGTCTCACCATTCTGCTTATAAAGAGTACGCATAGGAGCAACAAACTTATATAAATTTGTACCTTCCTTTGCTTTCTTTACATCTACCGTTGCAGCTGCTCCCGTAAAAATACCATCAGTAAAGTCTGCCGTACCAATTTTCTCCCAAGTGTAGTCACGAGAAACAGTTACTGAAATAGTATCATTACCATAAGCACTAGCCTCCTTTGACGGAATAATAAACTTGGCAGTTTCTGTATCACCCAAACCAATGTTGAAAGTAACAGGAACAGCAACCACAGATTCACCTGCCTTGAAATTAACAGTTGAAGGAACTGTGAACTTCTCGTTATCACACTTCAGTTCAAAACTCTGCTCACCAGTAGTATTTGTACGACCCACATTGATAGTGAAGGTCTGGTTTTCATCTGGCAAATATGTCTTGGAGACAATATCAGTATAGAGGTATGCACCATCTGAAGCCTCACCAACAGTGTAGTTGTCATCATCGTCAGAGCAAGATGCCAATGACAAGCCTGCGATGGCAACGACAACCATCATTAAATATTTGAATATCTTATTCATAATTGTCTTATTAATCTATGAAACATTAAATATCAGCCACAGCTGTTGGCTTTGTACCTACAGGATTGTTCTGCTCCTCTGAAATCTGCTTGTTATACTGCTGCTCATTATAAGGAATACGCCAAATCAAGCAATTGTCACCAGCCTTGATATTATAAACCTCTGTTGCATCATAACCTGCACCACGGCGATCAAAGTCCTTATCCAAACGAATGAAGTCGAACCATGTAATACCCTCACCATAGAACTCTACACGACGCTGTTCAAGAATTGCATTTACAACACCTTCCTTGGTAGAAGCATTCAATGTATATTGTGGGTCACGATACTGGCGAACAAACGCCTGCAAAGTTGCTGCACCTGTAGCAGGAGCAGTCTGAGCCTCACACTCTGCCTTAATCATATACATCTCCTCGATACGAATCAAAGGAATGTCAGAAGCATTGGTAGATGTACCAACCTTACCCTGATAAGGAGCAAACTTTACCTGAGTATAAGCAGGTGCACCCTGAGCTGCAAGATAAGCCTTCTCTGTTGAATTCAAATTAGCTGAGTTTCCATCACCATCGAGGAACCAGCCCTTACGAGCATCTGTTTCATTGATTTCATTGAAGAGTTTCTTATTAACTTTCTTCCATGCACCAACAGTTGCATAACCATAGCACAATGAACCCATATGAGATGGGAAGTTACAGATACCTGTTGTTACAACACGGTCTGTTTCGTTAATCTTAATACCCCACAACCAGTTGTTGGCAGTGATATCATTGAAACCAGGACGACTAGCTTCTGCAATAGACAATGGCTTAGCACCACTATTGTTAATAACAAAGTTTGCATCCTCAAGCGCAGCACTATAGTTTTTCATCACGAGATAGATACGTGAACGAATGGCACGTGCTGTGTAAACATCAACATAGCGCTTATCAGTACGCTTATAACCACTCTTCTCCAAAAGATCGATGGCCTTGTTCAAGTCACCAAGAATCTGCTCATAAGTTGCAGCTACAGTTGCACGTGGACAACCATTGGTTGCAGCATCATCCTGGTTAGCCTCAGTAATCAATGGCACACCAAGAGCGGTATTAGGATCAACATCACCATAAGTCTTCTGGTAACACTGTACCAATGTGAAGTAATCGAATGCACGGATGGCCAAAGCCTGTGCCAAATAACCTTGAAGCTGTGGATTCTCTGTATCCGCAGCAACTGACTTGGCTACATTATTGGCAGAATAAATCTGGTTGTACATACCCTGCCAAATCATACGATTATCACCATAAGTATAATCTATGTCATCGTAAGTCAAGGCAAAGCTAAACCAGTTGTAACCTATATTCTGACCTACCATATCAATACCTCTTGAGTCCAAGAGGAGCATGATACCAGGGTAACCAATATCGCTATGCACATTTGAACCACGAACAGCACCAAATGTACTGAAGTTAGTCGTGATAGCAGTAACACTAGCTTCCAAACGGTCTGGATTCTGCTCTACAGTCTCAGCCTTCTCGTCAGAAGTTACGTAATTTCCTAATGGCTCTGTGTCAAGGCAAGATGCAAAGAGCAGAGGCGCAGAGGCCATCATGATATATTTTGCTAATTTCATAAATGTTTAATTTTAATTTTATTCTTGTTTGACTTTAGAATGTAATCTTCACACCACCAGAGATTGTTCTACGAGCTGTGTACCAACTGCTAGATACGGAAGTAAGACTCATACGTGGGTCCATACCCTGACGAGCAGTAAACAAAGCTACGTTCTCAATTGAGCCATAGAAACGCAGGCCAGAGATACCGATGCGAGAAGTCCAAGCCTTAGGAAGTGTATAACCCAATGTGATGTTATCGATAGAGAAGTAATCAGAGCTTGTCATGAAACGGTCTGACTCGTTTGTTGCATACTGATCCACAACATCCAAACGTGGAATATCGGAATTTACATTATCCTCGCTCCAAGCCTTCAACACGTCCTTGTGGAAGTTATGACCAGCAGTGAAACCTGTACCACCTGTTGTCATCAAGTTAGCATAACCTTGATCATATACCTTACCACCAAGCTGGAAGCTAGTCTGGATTGCGAAATCTATGCCCTTCCAAGCGAAGTTCGTACCGAAGCCACCATAAACATTAGGCAAGATATTGCCAGTCTCCTTACGATTGTAGTTGTAAGCATTCTGATAGTCTGTAGTTGCCTCCTCTATGTAGTTGCCATTCTCATCCTTAACAGGAGTCTCATTATCTTCAGCATCTTTAACTGTCTTCACACCAAGATAGAGAGCCTCACCCTTCTCATTCACACCAAGATAGTGTGGGAGATACAGGTTGTAGATAGAAGAACCCTCTCTAAAGATACGGCTACCATTGATATACTGACCATTCTCGTAATCAGATGAGAGCTTGTGGATGCGGTTCTTTGTCCATGTACCATTGAGAGATACACCCCACTGCATATCCTGATTCTTGATGATATCATAGTTTACCTCGAATTCAACACCATAGTTCTGTACGGTACCCATATTGACAGGAATCTTTGAGTAACCATTAGAGATTGCTACCTGCTTAAAATCAAGAAGGTTGCTTGTGGCACGGAAGTAGAAATCCAAGGAACCATAAAGACGGCTCTTAAAGAATGAGTAATCTACACCAAAGTCGAATGCATTGGTCTTCTCCCACTTCAAGTTAGGATTACCCTTATACTTCAAGGTACCATCAGAGAATACGCCATCAGTACCTGTCATCTGGAAAATATCCTGATAAGCATACCAGCCATAATAATATGAACTGTAATTATGGTTATCGTTACCAGTCTGTCCAAATGAAGCTCTGAGCTTCAACTGATCAAGAGCAGTGAAATCTTCCAACCAAGCCTCTCTATTCATATTCCAACCCAAACCGCAGTTGTAGAAGTCACCCCAACGATTGTTCTTTGCAAATGCTGAGGTACCATCACGACGATAACCCACATTCACGAAATACTTCTCATCATAGTTGTAGTTAGCTGTGAAGAAGAAACCTGCAGTATTATACTTATGCTGCTGACCACTAGCACTATACTGAGATGTACCATTACCAAGGGTAAAGTCGCCCATCTTATACAACTGATTAGCATTGCCATAGAAATATACATACTTCAGGCGATATCCCTCGAAACCAGCCATAGCACTTACATTATGCTTGCCAAAAGCATTCTGATAGTTCAAGAGATACTGATGGGTCAAAGCAGTTGTACGAGCCTGGGTATTTGATACCTCACCACCATAACTGCTACTCTGACCATAGAGAGGGTTGCTATAGCTAAAGTTGATTGTATTATCAACATTCAAGCCCAAACGAGCTGTAGCGGTGAAGCCATGGGTCAAGTCAACCTTGGCAAACCAGTTACCCTCGAAGATATCCATATTGTACTCTTCCTTGTCGTAAATAAGGGTACCGATAGGGTTAGACATAGACATCCAGTTACGAGTTGCAGAAGTACTTGCACCATCACCAAAGTCATACATCTTCTTACCAGAAGCCTTATCATATGTGATATTGCCTTGAGCATCGCGAACGTACATTGGATAGATAGGAGCTATCTCGTTAGCAAGATAGAATGCGTTACCTGATGATGCAGTACTGTTAGCATCCTGGTCTCCAGGATTTCTGCTATTTGTATGGGTATAACCCATATTAGAACCAAGAGTCAACCACTTATAAGCCTTGTATTCTACATTAGTACGACCTGTAAGACGATCGAAGCCAGATCCCTTAATGGTACCATCATCCTGCAAATAACCAAATGATGTATAGAAAGAGAAGTTATCTGAGCCACCAGAAACGCCTATATTATATTCCTGACGCATGGTTGTCTTGAAAGTCTCATCTTCCCAATCATCTGGAGTAAAGTAGTTAACACCATCAGTATAACCCAATGTAGCCTCTGGGTTGAGTTTACCATTCTTACCAATCAGGTACTGACCAGCAGGAACTGTATAAATTTGATAGCCTGTCTTGCTCAAATCTGCATTGGCAAGTTGGAAAGACTTATTTGCAGAGAATCCACTGTTGTAACGATAGCCATTATAGAAGCCCTTGTACAACAACTCATAATACTGACCAGGATCAGTTACTACGTCATAATTCTTATTCTCACGTGAAACGGCACCCCACTTAGCATCAGCAGTAATCTGAGTACGACCTTGCTGACCCTTTTTGGTAGTAATCATAACGACACCGTTAGAACCACGAGAACCATAAAGAGATGTAGATACAGCATCCTTCAATACGGTCATAGACGCAATATCCTGAGAGTTGATTGATGAGAGATCACCATCGAATGGAACACCATCAACAACATACAATGGAGAGTTGGTACCATTAATAGAGCTGATACCACGAATACGGATTGATGTATCAGAACCTGGCTGACCACTAGTTTGGAAAGTCTGAACACCAGACATTGTACCTACCAAAGCTGCTGACACGTTAGAAATCTGACGAGCCTCAATCTTGGCAGACTTAATCTCTGAAGCAGCACCAGTATAAGCTGACTTCTTAGCTGTGCCATAAGCCACAACAACAACATCATCCAGCAAAGTATCATCTGGATCCAACATAATTTTAACGTTCTTGCCAGCCTTTACAGTCTTAGACTGCATACCGATGTATGTAATCTCCAACTTGGCTCCGGCAGGAGCGTTCAATGAGAAGTTACCGTCAATATCGGTAACTGTACCTGTGTTAGTGCCCGCAACCTTGATAGAAGCACCGATAACAGGGCTGCCATCCTCAGAAGAGGTTACGTGACCAGAGATTTGACTTTGTGCAAAAGCCATGCTCGTACTGAGAGCAAGACCTGCAACTACCGTCATGAGTCTTTTTTCCATAAATCTCTCTCGTTTTTAATAAATGAATATATAATGTTTATAATCCTAAAATCCGCAACTATCATCCAATACACGATTAAGGGTAGATTTATGAGTCGTTAGTAGCAGCTTTCAGTAAAAAGCAACAGCACAACATCAATATGTAGCCACCAT